>NZ_JBFBCE010000125.1:0-20681 GCF_040689595.1 Streptosporangium sp. NPDC051023
GGCCGCCGCCCTTGACAAAGTAAGGTCGGTGCATGTGGACGAGGTGCCGCCCGAGGTCCGCTTCTCCGCCATCTGGTCGAACCCGGCGATCCGCAGATGCGTCCTGGCCGGGCGGGGGCTGACACCTCCGGATCCGGAGGCCGGGAAGCGCGCCCGGGAGAGCGGGAGGAGGCGGGCAGGCGGTCAGGGACGCCCGGCGCTCTCCAGATGCTGGACGACCAGGCGCAGGCTGGCGGCCAGGGTGCGGCGCCGCTCACTGTCGAGCTCCCTGACCACGAAGGCCTCCTCCTGGTTGAACTGCGGGAAGAGCGTCCGCATCAGGCGCTCGCCGGACGGGGTCAGGGTGACCATCACGCGACGCCTGTCCGTGGGGTGCGGCATCCGCTGCACGTACCGGTAGGACTCAAGGGTCTTGAGGACGCCGGTGAGAGTGCCCTTGGCAATGCCCGCCTCCTCGGCGACGTGCCGGGTCTCGCTCTCCTCCCAGATCCACACAACCCACATGACGACGAACCCCGTCCAGGTGAGCCCGGTGTCGCGGAGCACGGTCTGTTCGAGATGATTACGGATCGCGGTGGACGCCCGGTAGATATTGGAAACGGCCCACATAGCCTCGAAATCGAGATTGAGACCGCCAAGCCGGTCACCGACGGCCTCTTCCGTGCTCCGCAGGGTGTGGTGTCCCGTCATCTCGGTGTGGCGCTCCCTCATCGTTTTGCCTTCACCCTGCGATCACATTCGCCGGGATTGTGCGTTGAACTCTCCGCCGGGACCGGCCCGCCCGCGGCGTTCGGTCTCCTGCGTCTCACCTGGGCACGAAGCCCAGCGAACCGGACGTGGAAAGTGTGGGCGAGCCGAAAGGACACCCCGCACGGGGCGATTCGACAGGGCACGCCGGGAAGGCCTCCCAGAACGGGAGGGCCAGGCGCCCGGCAGGCCCGCGAGCGCCCAGAACAACAAGTGTTTGGTCCCGAACAATATTTCAGACACGTGGCGGGGAGCAAGGCGTTTCCGGAAAGGCTTTTTCGCAAAGTGCCATGTCGTCGCGACCGCACGGCCACCGCGCGCCTTGTGTCGCACTCCCGTTCCATCTATCGTACGGAAGCAAATGAATTGCTCGTCATTCGGTTTCCGCCGACCGGGCGGAACCGTCTGACGTTCCAGCGCACCATGAGGAGTTCATGATGGATCTCGGGCTGTCCGGCCTTTCCGTTCTGGTCACCGGCGGAGCCAGCGGGATAGGCCGCGCGACCGTGGACGCCTTCCTCGCCGAGGGGGCGGCGGTGACCGTCCTGGACCGGGCGCCGAAGCCCGAGGGCCTGGACGTCACCTGGGTGCGGGGAGACGTGACCGACGAGGACACGGTACGGGCGTCGATCCCGGGGAGCCTGGACGTCGCCGTCGGCTGCGCGGGCATCTCGGGCCCCATGGGCACGAACGCGCGGGAGACCGACCGCGCCGACTTCGCCAGGACCCTGGAGGTCAACCTCACCGGGCAGTTCCTGCTGGCCAAGCACGCCGCGCCCGCGCTCTCCGCAAGCACGGCCCCCGCGATCGTGTTCGTCGCCTCGGACTCCAGCTTCGTCGCCGCCCCCGGCATGGCCGCCTACTGCGCCTCGAAGGGCGGTGTCCTGATGCTCACCAAGGCGCTGGCCGTGGACTTCCAGCCCGACGGCATCCGGGTCAACTGCGTCTGCCCGAGCATCGTCGACACCCCCATGGCCAGGGGCGACCTGGGCGACGCCTTCGACGAGCTCGACTGCCCCGTGCTGCGCCCCGAGGACGTCGCCCGCTCGATCCTGTACCTGGCCTCACCGGCGTCCAGGGGCGTCAACGGCACCGCGCACGTCCTCGACTTCGGCGGTCTGGCCACGTCCACCTTCCCGGCCTGAGGGCTCCCCGCCCGAGAGTCCCGGCGCGGTCCTCAAGGGCCTCCGTACGGGCCCCCGCCCTCCGGGGCCCCCGGGTCCCCCGGGGCATCGCGGCCCTCGCCCTCCGCGTCCCGTGCCCGCGGCAGGTGGCGCAGGAACCACTCCCCGGCCAGCCTGGAGACCTCCTCAAGGGCTCCCGTCTCCTCGAAGAGGTGCGAGGCCCCGGGGACGATCTCCAGTCGCGTCTCCCCCGGCAGCTTCGCCATCGCCTCGCGGTTGAGCTCCACGACGACATGATCGCGCTCCCCGACGATGAGCAGCGTGGGCGCGCGAACCGATCCGAGCGCCTCACCGGCGAGGTCGGGGCGCCCGCCACGGGACACGACCGCCTTGACGAGGGCGGGCTTGGCCGCGGCCGCAACGAGCGCGGCGCCCGCCCCGGTGCTCGCCCCGAAAAGCCCGAGGCGCAGCCCGGCCGTCGGCTCGTGCCGCGCCAGCCAGTGCGCCAGTGCCGCCAGCCGTACGGCCAGCTTGCCGATGTCGAAACGGAACTCGCCCGTCTGGAGGTCGACGTGTTCCTCCAGCGGTGTGAGCAGATCGACAAGCACCGTCGCCAGGCCCGCCCTCCTGAGCTCGCCCGCCACGTGCCGATTGCGGGGGCTGTGGCGGCTGCTGCCGCTGCCGTGCGCGAACAGCACCACCCCGCAGGCGGGGCGCGGCACCACGACATCGGCCTCCAGCACGACGTCCGCGGCCGGGATCTCCAGCCGCTCCAGGTTCATCCGGACGGCGTTCATCGCCTCCTCCTCGGCTGGGTCCCTTCCGGGGAGACGGGTACGGCTCTGCGGGCCACAGAGCGCCGCGTCACGCGCGCACCCGCCTCGCGGAAGCGGCGCGCAGGAGATCCCGCACCTCCCGGTCGGTCGTCTGGGCGAAGTCCCAGTACGACAGCCCTACCGCCATGAAGGGGGACGGGGTCGAGGCGCAGACCACCTCGTCCGCCAGGGCGCACAGCTCGCGGCAGGTCGATCCGGGCGCGGTGGGAACCGCGACGACGATCCCGGCGGGCTCGTGGTCGCGCAGGGCCTCGACGGCGGCCCGCATGCTCGCCCCGGTCGCGAGCCCGTCGTCGACCACGATGACGGTCCTGCCGGTGAGATCCAGCGGGGGACGTCCCTCCCGGTAGACCTCCTCCCGTCTGAGGAGTTCGCGGCCCTCCCGCGCGGTCATCTCCTGGATCGTCTCGGGCGAGATGCCCACCGCCCGGACGATGTCCTCGTTGAGCACGACGACCCCGCCACCGGCGATCGCCCCCAGCGCCAGTTCCTCCCTGCCCGGGACGCCCAGCTTGCGGACGAGAAAGACGTCCAGCGGGGCTCCCAGGGCCACGGCGACCTCGTACGCCACGGGCACACCGCCACGGGGAAGTCCCACGACGACGACATCCGGTCTGCCCCGGTAGTCCGCGAGGAGATCCGCGAGGACACGACCGGCCTCACGCCGATCCTCGAACAGATGGTCCGACATACCCGCCACCCCCGATTGGCGCAGTCCGCCCCATCCATTGAGGTATGCCCAAACCCAGGCCACCGCTTTTTGGGCACCGGGAATGTATAAGGAGTTTTACCCGAAAAGGCAGCCGCTTTTACGAACGCGAACGAGCGGCCCGGATGAGGGACACGGCCGTAGCCGGGCGGGCCCGGCATGTTCCGGGATCGCCCGAAAATCCGCCCTCGGATGGACCGGCGTGAATTTCGCCGATGACGGCTGGGATGACGGCGCCCATCTGATCGGGGAGGCGGTTACGATGGATCCACGCACGAAATTCCGGCTCGGCGAAGACCGTCGTCGGGTGAGGTTCACCGCGCGCTCTCCATGTGGAGACTCCCCCGAGGCGCTCACCGGCTCGGAACCGATGCCGCACGATAGAGAAGGGGCGTTCGACGTGGTGCGGGAGCGGACGCCTGGTGGCACGGGAACCTCCGAGCGGAGGCAGGACGTTACCCACGGCGCCGTGGGAACCTGTCGCCGGAGACGCCCCTCCGCCACGGCGACCAGAAGAACACGATCAGCCTTCGACCGCCCCCGCCCGATTCTCTTTCACGGCATCCCGTCGCCGATCGCCCCCGGCCGACGGCATGACATCGCTCCCGGCCACGGGCAGGGGCGATCCCACGCGGGCCGGCCGCAGCCGGTCCGGCCTGTTCAGCACCCGCCGGCCGGGCTCAGACAGCCTGCGCACCACCGGTGATCGCCGAGCGGACGAGGGTGAGGACCTGGAAGTACGACCTGTTGGCATGTTCGACCCGTCTGATCAGCCCGCGCAGGAGAAGGCAGTGGATACCCCTGGCCGCGTCGACGGGAGTCTGACGGGCGAGGGCGGCGCTCTCCTCGACGGACCAGCAGCCGTCGTGGGCCGCCACGCTCCTCAGGAGGTTCCAGGCCGAGGGCCCGAGTGCCTCGATGGCCTGCCGTACCACCTCCCCCGCCTTGAACACGGGGCAGCCGTCGGCCGCCGAGAGAACGGTCCAGAAAGGATCGCGGGAGAGCTCGTCAAGGAGTTCGTCCGGGGTGTAGACGAGGGTGAGGCGGCCTGCGGCGTCGAGTGCCGCGGGCAGGCCGTCGAGGAGCTGGCACAGGGCCGCGATGGCCGCGACGGCGGTCTCGTCCAGCTTGAGGCGGGGTCTGGTCAGCCCGATGTTGGTCATGATCATGCGTGCCGCGTCGACCTCGGCCAAGCCAGCCGCGTCGTAGGTGTGGTTCGTGCGGGGCAGCGCCAGCGGTGACAGCGGAAAGATCGACGCCTCGACCGAAGGGGTGATGCCGCGCGTGGTGAGCAGCACGCACAGGCGGGGATAGAGGCTGAGGAGTTGCAGGATCCGCTCCGTCGGCAGCGACGTCTCGTCGTAGTCGTCGATGACGAGCAGAGTCTGCCCGGTGTCGATGAGCGCGTCGAGGTCCCGCAGGTCGCCCTGGGGGTTGCGCACCAGCTCGTGGACGAAGAGGCTGCGGCTGTTGGTCACGGCGTGCGCCGAGGGCGGCGTCCACACGACGGACACCCCCTTGGCGTTCAGCCTGGTCGCCACCTCCAGGGCCAGCCGTGTCTTGCCCACACCGCCGAGACCGGTGACGGCGACCATTCGCCTGTCACGCGAGCGCACCAGCTCGCCCAGGGCCAGAAGCTCGGCCTTGCGCCCGATCAGGCCGCTGGTGGCCGAGAGCGAGGCGGTCAGACGGGCCTGGCCCTCGTCCGTCCTGAGCGCGGGCAGGGTCGCGGCGATCTGCAGTGCCACCCGATGGGGCTCTTCGATGCGGAGCGCGCTGGCGAGCAGTTGGACGGTGACCTTCCGCGGCCGCCTGACGCGGCCCGACTCCAGGTCCCGCACCGCGCGTATGCTCACGGCGCTGAGATCTGCAAGCTCCTGCTGAGTCAAACCCGCTATATTGCGGTATTTCCGTAAGAGGGCGCCGAAGCGTTCCCCCTTACCGTACCCGTGCTCATCTTCTGTGACGGTCATGATCGGCCCACCTCCGTGGTCGCTGAGAAATAGGGACTCAGGAGTAATTCCAGACGGGCGGAAGAACATGGGAGGGACGGCGACGGCGTCACACTCACAGACCTGGAACGACAGGCATTCGCCGCGTACCACAACCCCGAGCAACACGGAAGAGCAACTTCAACCGAGAGACGACCGGACTTTCAGCACTTCCGCATACACCCCTGCCATTCGCCCGTCCTACGTGGCGATCAGGATTTCTCCAGCGTTGTTCCGCAGATCAACTGATCATTTGAATGAGCTCTGCCAGCCCCTCACCCCCTCCAGCCCCGTGAAACATCAGGCATGCCCGGATCGCTCGTATTTACTGCCTGATAATCTTCCTTCCACAAGATCGTGTCCATAGCTTTTTTAAGCTTTCCTGCCTCATGTTTTCAGCGGCGGATATGCCGGAATCAACGCCTGCCAACTCGCCATCTCTTCGAATGTCACGGTCACAGTAAGGAGGCGGCAAGGATGTTCGAACAAATTGCGCAAGAAATTTAGATGACCAGGCCTCCGCCACAGACGACGACCTGCCCGCTGACGTAGTCCGACTCGGGCAGGCACAGCAGGTAAACAGCGCCCGCCGCCTCCTGTGGCGTGCCCGGCCTGCCCAGCGGGACCGTCGTCCTCATCGCGTCCAGCAGCTGCGCGCTGACGCCGACCTTGATCCGCCGTCCCCGCACGTCAATGCCGGCGTCGGCGCTCGCGGGCGCCTCGGTGAGGCGCGTCATGATCAGCCCGAACGCCACCGCGTTGACGTTGACCCGGTAGCGTCCCCACTCCTTGGCCAGGGTCTTGGTCAAGCCGACGAGTCCCGCCTTGGCCGCCGCGTAGTTCACCTGCCCGGCGTTGCCGCCGAGGCCCGCGATCGAGGAGATGTTGACAACCTTGCGGTGGTGCTCGGCCGGGCTGGCCCTGATGTACGGCTGCGCCGCGCGCAGGATCCGGAAAGGGGCCTTGAGGTGGACGTCGAGAATGTCGTCCCACTGCTCGTCGGTCATCCTCTGAATAACGGTGTCCCAGGTGTAGCCCGCGTTGTTGACGATGATGTCCAGGCCGCCGAAGGAGTCGACGGCGGTCCGCACGAACCGCTCGGCGAACCCCGCCTCGGTCACGTCGCCCACGCAGGCGACCGCGCTGCCACCCGCGGCCTTGACTGCCGCGACGGTCTCCTCCGCGGGGTCGGGATCCAGGTCGTTGACGACGACGCTGGCGCCCTCCGCGGCGAGCTTCTGGACGACGGCCCTGCCGATGCCCCGCCCCGCGCCCGAGACGATCGCGATCCTTCCGGTCAGCTTGCTCATGTGCCGTGCCCTTCTCGGTTCAATCGTCGGCAAGTGCGATGACAGCTGTGCCGCGCAGGGTCACCGTGCCGTCGGCCAGGGTCACCGCGATGTCCAGGCGGGCGATCCCGCCGTCGATCGCGCTGACGGTCCCCGTGCAGGTCGGCTCGGCGTGCGGCGGCGTCATGGCCGTGAACCGCACGCCGTACGACCGGATGCGCCGCTGCGGTGCCCAGTGGGTCAGCAGCCGTCCGAGGTAGGCCATGGAGAGCATCCCGTGCGCGATGACGTCCTCGAAGCCGACCGCCCTGGCCTCGTCCAGGTCGATGTGCACCGGGTTGTGATCGCCGGACGCGCCCGCGTAGAGCGCCAGCGTCGTGCGGCTGATCGCGGGCAGCCTGAGCGGGGGCAGCGAGTCCCCCACCTCGACCCGGCCGTTCACGGTACGGCCCCGGGCACGACGAGGACGGTGGTCAGCGTCGCGACGGGCTCCCCGGCCCTGGTCACCTCAACGGTGCGGACGAGGAAGTCCAGCGCGCCGCCCTTCCTGCTGTAGACGTCGCTGACACGCGCGGCGAAGGTGAGCCGGTCGCCCGCGTGGGCCATGGCATGGTAAGTGAAATGCTGTTCGCCGTGGAGTATCCGGCGTGGATCGATGCCCAGTTCCTCCAGGTAGGCCCAGGGGCTGGGGCGGTCCATCTCCAGGCAGAACAGGAAGGTCGGCGGCACCGGCAGGTCCGGATGGCCCGCGGCGCGGGCGGCGGCCGGATCGGTGTAGACAGGATCACTCTCGCCGATCGTTCTGGCGAACAGGCTCAGGCGCCCGCGCTCGACCTCGACGGTCAGCTCCGGCGACTCGGTGCCGACGGCGGCGGTGTCGATGGCCATCGTCAGATCTTGATCGTGTCCGAGGGCGCCGCCTGGCCCGGGTCGCGGCCCGTTCCGGTGATCCGGTTGAGCTCGTCGACGAACACCACGGACGGTTCGAACCCCCGCAGCTCGGTGTCCGTCATCATCGCGTAGCCGATCACGATGACCAGGTCTCCCGGGCTGATCAGGCGGGCGGCGGCACCGTTGATCCCGACGACGCCACCGTCGGGCGGCCCCTCGATGACGTAGGTCGACAGGCGCGCCCCGTTGTTGATGTCGACGACGTCGACCTTCTCGCCGTGTATGAGGTCGGCGGCCTTCATGAGGTCCACGCTGAGCGTGAGCGACCCTACATAGTGCAGCTCGGCGTGGGTCACCGTGGCACGGTGGATCTTGGACTTCAGCATGTGCCGGAACATGTCGACCCCTCAAGGATGCCGGAAACGATTGATCTGGCTGAGAAGCCGCTCGCGCAGCTCGTGGTCGCGCACCCCCAGGCCCTCGACGGGAGCCAGGCAGAGCACACCGACCTTGCCCTGGTGGGCGTTGCCGTGCACCTCGTGCGCGGCCTGCCCGGTCTCGGACAACGGGTACACCTTGGACAGCGTGGGGTGGATCTTCCCGCGGACGATCAGCCGGTTGGCCTCCCATGCCTCGCGGTAGTTGGCGAAGTGTGAGCCGATGATCCGCTTGAGGTTCATCCAGAGGTAGCGGTTGTCGTAGGAGTGCTCGAATCCGCTGGTTGAAGCGCAGGTGACGATCGTGCCGCCGCGCTTGGCCACGAACACGCTCGCGCCGAAGGTCTCCCTGCCGGGGTGCTCGAAGACGATGTCGGGATCGTCACCGCCGGTCAGTTCCCTGATGTGCGCGCCGAAGCGCCGCCATTCCTTGGGGTTTTGGGCGTGCTCGTCGGTCCAGAACCGGTAGTCCTCCGCCTTCCTGTCAATGATCAGCTCGGCGCCCATCCTGCGGCAGATCTCCGCCTTCTCCGAGCTGGAGACCACGCACACGGGGGTGACACCGCCGTTGAGAGCGAGCTGGGTCGCGTACGAACCGAGACCTCCCGACGCGCCCCAGATGAGCACGGTGTCGCCCTGCTTCATCCTGGCGCCGTTGCGCGAGACCAGCTGCCGGTACGCCGTGGAGTTGACCAGTCCGGAGGCGGCGGCCTCCTCCCAGGTCAGGTGCGCCGGTTTGGGCATGAGCTGATTCGCCTTCACCAGCGCCAGCTCGGCGAGGCCGCCGAAATTGGTCTCGAACCCCCAGATCCGCTGCTCGGGGTCCAGCATCGTGTCGCCGTGCCCGTCGGGGTGCTCCAGCTCGACCGACGAGCAGTGCGCCACGACGTGGTCTCCGGGCCGCCAGGCATTGACCCCCTCGCCGACGCGCACCACCACACCGGCCAGGTCGGAGCCGACCACGTGGTACGGCAGGTCGTGCCGCCTGGCCAGCGGTGACGTCTTGCCGTAGCGCTGCAGGAAGACGAACGTCGGCAGCGGCTCGAAGATCGACGTCCACACCGTGTTGTAGTTGATCGAGCCGGCCATCACCGCGACGAGCACCTCACCTGGCCCGAGCGAAGGGGTCGGCACCTCCTCGATGTGCAGCGACCTGCGAGGATCCTTCTCCTCGCTGGTCAGGCCGTGGAACATGTCCACCTCGTCGGCGTGCACGGTCGCGGCGCGGTAGCTGTCCGGGATCGGCAGTCCGCCGGCCTCGGCCGCGTCGTCCGCCATGATCGCGTCGAGGATCTTCCGCATGGGCAGGCCTCCAGTCAGTGCCACAAGTCAGTGCCACACGAGAATCGTCGCCCCGGCGCACAGGCCGCCTCCCGCCGCGGCGAGCAGGATGCGCTCGCCTCGGCGCAGGGGCCGCTGCCGGTGCGACTCGGACAACGTGAACGGGACGGACGCGCCGCCGATGTTGCCGTACCACTTGGTGGTGAGTGGCACGCGGTCGAGCCCGACGCCGAGGTCGGCCGCGAGCACCTCCAGCATGCGGGCGTTCGCCTGGTGGAAGACAAAGCGGCTGATGTCGCCGATGCCGAGGTCGCAGTCGTCGAGGATCTGCCCGACGAGCTTGCGCATGGTCGGCAGCACCCAGTTCTTGACCGTGCGGCCGTCCATCCGCAGCAGGTGCCGCCCCTCGGCCCTGGCCTCCGCGTCGAGCGGCATCCTGGTGCCGCCCGCGTCGATCCCGACCACGCCGTGGTGCTCCCCGTCGGTGAGCATGCGGGTGGCCAGGAAGCCGTAACCCTCGGGCACCTCGCCGAGCAGCATGGCGCCCGCGCCGTCGCCGAACAGGCTGACCGTACGGCGGTCGCCGCGGTTCATCACGGCCGACAGCTTGTCCGCGCCCACGACCAGGACCCTGCCCCCGGGGTAGTGCGCGCGCAGCAGGCCCTCGCCGATCGCGAGGGAGTAGACGAACCCGCTGCACACGGCGTTGACATCGAAGGCGGGCACCGTGCGCAGACCCAGCTTGTACTGCAGGATCGCCGCCGTCGCCGGTTGCGGCACATCGGGTGTGGTGGTCGCCACGATCAGCGCCTCGAGCCGCTGGCGGGCACCCGGCTCGGTGTCCAGGGCCGCGTTGGCTGCGGGTAGCGCGAGATCGGAGGTCACCGTCCCCTCCGCCGCGTAGCGCCGCTCGCAGACGCCTGTCCGCTCGACGATCCAGTCCTCGTCCATCCCGGTCCACGCGCTGATCTGCGTGTTGGTGATCACGTGTTCGGGAACGTGGGCGCCGAGCCCGATCACTCCGATGGCCATGTCAGCTCCTTTCTCCGACGCTCACCAGCCGGTCGGGCAGCTCGTGCCGCAGCTCGGCCAGACGGTGGTACTGCGCCGGGTAGTCGGCCGCGCCGGGCAGCAGCACCAGCTGGTCCGCTCCCGCCGTGACGAGCGACGCGAGTCCCGCCGCCACCTCGGCGCCGGTGCCCGCGACGACGTAGGGCATCAGCCTGTCCACCGGTCCCCCGTACTGCGCGCGCAGGAAGCGGGCGCTCTCCGCCCTGGCGTGGTCGGGGTCGCGATCGTCCACGTGGACGAGCACGGTGACGCCTGCGCGCGGCCGCGGCCTGCCGAGCTCGCGGGCGCGGGCCAGCAGGGCGGCTCGCCGCCTGGCGAGCTGCCCTGCGTCGACCCACAGCCCGAGCCAGCCGTCGGCGCGCGCGGCCGCCCGTTCGATCGCCGCACGACTGCGGCCACCGACCCAGACCGGCGGCACGACGCCGGTTGGCGCGAGGACGGGAACCGGCGCGTCCCACGGTTGCGGCAGTCGCGCCGGGCGGCCCGCGGCCAGGTCGGGCAGCACGTCGAGGAAGGCGTCGGTACGTCTTCCGCGCTGCGCGACGGGCACCCCGGCGGCGGCCCACTCGCCGGGGTTCTCACCGCCGACGCCGACGCCGAGGACGACCCGGTCGCCGGAGAGCACCTGCAGCGACGCGATCTGCTTGGCGACCCAGGCCGGATGCCGCATGGCGGCGAGCAGGACGCCGAACCCGAGCGAGACCCGCCCGGTCACCCCGCACGCGGCGGCCAGCACCGTGACCGGTTCGAGGATGCCGGTGTGGAAGGCGAGGTGGTCGACGGTCCAGATCGAGTCGAAGCCGAGTTCCTCGGCCAGCCGGGCCGCCGCGATCACGTCGTAGCGCTCCGAGTCCGCGGCGCCCGAGGCGGGGAGCATGATCCCGACCTCCGCCGGCCGCCGGGCCTGGACGTCATCGGTCACGGTGGCTCCCCGGCTCCGCGCCCAGGCGCGCCACGTGCCCCGCGAGGTCACGCAGGCGTGGATGCCGGTAGACGTCCCTGGTCGGCATGCTCACGCCGAGCTGCCCGCGCACCCGGGAGACCACCCGCAGGGCGACCAGCGAGTGACCGCCGAGCGCGAAGAAGTCGTCGTCGGCCAGCACCCGGTCCATGCCGAGCACGTCGGCCCAGACGGCCGCGATCAGCTCCTCGATCGGCCCCGTCGGCAGCAGGTCCTCCTCCTCGCTCACCCGCCTTCCAGCGGGGTCGGGCAGCGCGTCCAGGTCGAGCTTGCCGTTGACCGTCAGCGGGAACGCGGGCAGCGCCACGAACGCCGTGGGCACCATGAAGTCCGGCACCCGGTCGGCGAGCAGGTCGCGCAGCCGCTCGCCGGGGACCTCGGCCCCGTCTCTCGCGGTGTAGTAGGCCACCAGCGTGTCGCCGCGCCGGGTGACGAGGCAGCGCGAGATCTCCGGCACCCCGGTGAGCACCGACTCGATCTCACCGGGTTCGATCCGATAGCCGCGCACCTTCACCTGCCGGTCGAGGCGGCCCATGAAGATCAGCGTCCCTGCCGCGCTCCACCGGGCGCGGTCTCCCGTCCGGTACATGCGGGTCCCGTCGCGCGCCACGACGTCGGGCAGGAACCGCTGGGCGGTCAGCCCCGCCCTGTTCACGTATCCCTGCGCGACTCCCGTGCCCGCGAGGAAGAGCTCGCCCGGCTCCTCAACCCCGGTGGGCCGCAGCCGCTCGTCGAGCACGTAGGCGCGGACCCCGGGCAGCGGACCGCCGAGGTGCGGGTACGGCCCGCTGACCGGCGTGGCGGTGGCGTCCACCGTGCACTCGCTGGGGCCGTACAGGTTGACCGGCGCCAGCAGTCCCCGTTCCGCGGCCCCGGCCAGCTCGCGCCACATCTCCTCGGGGATCGGCTCGCCGCCGACCAGCAGCCGCAGTGGTGTGGCACCGGGCAGCGCCGACAGCGCTGCCAGAGCGGGCAGCAGCTCACCGCGCAGGGCCGCCCAGTGCGAGGGGGTGACGTCGAGCGCGGTGACGCCCTGTTCCCCGATGAGCGTGGCGAGCCCCTGCGGATCGGCCCGTACGGCTTCGCCGAGCACCACGACCGTGTCACCGCGGCACACCCGGATCCACTGCTGTACCGAGGCGTCGAAGGACATGCTGGCGTTCCAGGCGACCGTCGCGGGCTCTTCCGGGTAGATCCCGGCCTGCTCGAGCGACGCCAGCAGCGCGGCCACCCCGCCCCTGCTGACCACCACGCCCTTCGGGGTGCCCGTTGAGCCGGAGGTGTACAGGACGTAGGCGGCGTCGTGTGGGCCGGTGGGCGTCACCGTCGCGCTGCCGTACCCCGGCCGGTCGCCGGGTGTGACCACGCGCACGTGCGTGGGCCAGTCCAGCTCGGGCCTGTCGGTGTAGACCACGTCGGCGCCCGCGTCGGCGACGGTGAAGGCCAGCCGCCGCAGCGGGTAGGCGGGGTCGAGGGCGACGTAGGCGGCGCCCGCGCGCCAGACCGCGAGCAGGGCCACCGGCAGCTCGACCGAGCGGGGCAGGCAGACGCCGACCCTGGAGCCGCGTCCCGCGCCCGCGTCCCGCAGCGCCTGCGCCACCCCTGCGGCCCGCGCGTCCAGCTCGGCGAAGGACAGCTCGCCGTCGGGCGCGCGCACGGCGGCGCGGTCCGGGTGCGCGGCCACCGCCGCGCGGAATCGGTCGAGCGTGTCGGCGGGATCGATGAGGAGCGCGGGACCGGCGAACCACGCCTCCTGCGCGGCGATGGCGGCCATCTCAGCTCCCCAGGCGGGCGGCCGGCGGCGGGACCGGCCGGCAGTCGGCGAGTGAGACCGGCTCGCCCATGGCCACGACGACCTTCCTGTCTCCTCTGAAGGCGTCCCTGCCGTGCGCGGTGAGCAGATTGTCCACGATCAGCAGGTCCCCCGCCCGCCACGGCCTGCGCACCACGGCCGCTTCGTACGCGGCGTTGATGGTGCCGATCTCGTCCGCGGTGAACGCCACGCCGTCGCCGTAGCCGGTGTTGAACGGCAGTCCGCCGTGGCCGAGTTCCTCAAGGAGCACCTCCCGGATCTCGGGGTCGAGCGAGTGCTCGCTCCAGAAGGCGGCGTGGTTGAACCACACCTCCTCCCCCGTCCGGGGATGCTTGATGATCGCGGGCCGTACCTGGCCGGTGCGCAGCGTGCCGTTTTCCCCCCATCGGTAGCCGATCAGGTTCTCGGCCCAGTATTTCTCGGCCTCTTCCGGCGAGGCCGCGTTGAAGGCGGTGCGCCAGTCGAGGGAGATGTGCTCGCCGTAGTTGCGCAGCAGCGACCAGCCGGTGGCGCGGAACCGTTCGGCCAGTTCGCCCGGGAGGTTGCGCAGCACCTGCCTGCAGTCGGCGACCGGGGTGGCCCCGCCGGTGTGCGGGGCCGTCAGGCAGCAGAACATCAGGATGCCGGGAAAGGTCAGCGTGTAGCTGTTCTCGTTGTGCATGTGGATGGTGTGCGCGGGCGGCAGGTCGGTTGAGGAGTAGACGTCGTCGCCGAAGTGGGTGCGCGGTGTCGCCTTCTCCTGGTAGGCCGCCCGCTCGTCGAGGACGGCGTCCCGTACGGCGGCGAAGCCTGCGGGGTCGTGGATGGGCAGTCCGCGGAGGTACAGCGCGCCGTGCTCGTCCAGCAGTTCCCTGATGCGCGCCCGTCTGGTGGCGAGCCACAGGACGGCCTGCTCGACGGTGTCGACGCCGGCCGCGGACGCCGTCGCCGGTCTGCCCGGCTCGACCGTGCAGCGCAGGTCGGCGTCGAGGTCGTTCGCTCCCATGCGTTCTCCCGGAGTCCGGTTGGGCCGATCACAGCGCATCGATGTGCGCGGGCAGTGCACCCCACACGTCGGGGGTGTAGAAGTGGCCGCCGGGCAGCGGGTCGACGCGGCAGGGGCCGCGGCAGACCTGGCTCCACTGCTCGGCCACGCCGGGCTCGATCACCTCGTCGTCCCGGCCGTAGAGGACCTGCACGGGGATGCGGGTCTCCGCGCCGGGTGACCGGTAGGAGTCCCTGACCCTGATGTCGGCCCGCATCAGGTCGAAGGCCATGTCCATCAGGTCGGGATCGGAGCGCACGTAGTCGGGCAGCAGCCCTATCGTCCGCATCCAGCGCAACAGGGCCTCGTCGGTGTCGTCGAGGGAGGGGAACCTGTCCCGCTCGGTGAGTCCTCTGTTCGGCGCGTTGCAGGAGGAGACGACGAGACTCTCGGGAACGGGCCCGCCGCGCCGCTCGATCCTGGTGGCGACATCGAAGGCCATCCAGCCCCCCATGCTGTGCCCGAACAGGACATAGGGCCGGTCGACCGCCGACAGCACGGCGGCCGTCGCGTCCTCGGCCAGTTCCTCCCAGGAGCGGGCGAAGTTCTCGGCGAACCTGCCCTCCCGGCCCGGGTAGCAGATCAGCGTGAGCTCGGTGCGCTCGTCGAGGAGCGACGCCCACGGCCGGTACGCCCCGGTGCCACCGCCGCAGAACCCCAGGCAGACGAACGACCGCGTCGCCGCCGGCCGGGGCAGGGGGCGGATGACCGTGGTGTCCTGAACTCTCTGCGCGGCCACGTCAGGTCTTGATCTGGTCCATCTGCTCCCGCAGGCTCTTCGGGCGCATGTCGACCCAGTGCTTCTCGATGTAATCGAGACAGGCCTGCCGGTTGTCCTCGCCGTGGACAATGGTCCATCCGTCCGGCGTGTCGATGAATGCGGGCCACAACGAATGCTGGTCCTCGTCGTTCACCAGCACCAGAAATCTGCCGTCCTCGTCGTCGAACGGATTGGTCACCACTACCTCCGTGTTTGATATTTCCAATCTGAGCCTAGTGTCCGGATATGTCCCCTACCGGCAGTTTCGAAGGCAAGCAACCGGCAGTTCTGTTCACCGTCAAAGCACCCCCCTGACCGACCAGAGTTCGGGGAAGAACCGGTGCTCGGCCGCCCGCCGCAACCAGTCGACCCCGCTGGTCCCGCCGGTGCCGGGCTTGGAGCCGAGCACCCGCTCGACCACGAGCAGATGCGTCGCCCGCCACTTGCCGAACTCGTACGCCACGTCGACCAGCGTCTCGGCCAGCCGATGCAGAACCTGGTAACGATCCCGCTCCTGGTACACCTGCCGCCAGGCCTGCTCGACCTCGGGCCGCGCCCGGTACGGCTGCGCCCAGTCCCTGTCCGCGCAATCGGCGGGGATCGGCAGCCCGTTGCGGCCGAGCAGCCTGATGACCGCGTCGTACAGGCTCGGCTCGCTCAGCACACGCAGCAGCTCGCCGTGCGTGGCGCGGTCGCCCGCGTGCGGCCTGGCCATCGCGGCGTTCTTGTTGCCGAGCGCGAACTCCCACTGGCGATAGGCGAAGGACTGGAAGCCGGACCCGTCGCCGAGCTGGTCACGGAACTCCCCGTAGTCGGCGGGGCTGAGCGGGCTGAGCAGTTCCCACACGTCGGTCAGCAGGCTCTGCACCGACCGCACCCTGCGCAGGGCCCACAGCGCGGCGTCGATCTCGTCGGCGTCGAGCAGGTCCCTGACCTGCAGCACCTCGATGTGGCCGAGCTTGAACATCAGCTCCATGACCTGCGTCGCGATCAGGAAGGCCGGCTCGCTGGGGGACTTCGTACGGAAGTTCTGCAGGGACAGCAGCACATCCGAGCGGACGTAGCTCACGAAAGGCGTCAAGCTGTCCCCGAACTCCAGGATTGGCTCCCCACCTGAGCGTGCCGCGCGTTCGGCGCGCTCACGGTCGGTCAGCGCCTGGTAGGCCGAACTCCGGTACTCGGAGGCCGCCATCAGTCCTCCCCGTCCGCCGTACCGCGAACCACCTGTGAGATCGCCAGCAACCCGGCGTTCAGGACGTCCGTGGGGCCGCCGAAACCGATACGCATCCGATCCGGGTACCCGAAGCAGAAGCCGGGCACGATGAGTACGCCCCGGGCCTCGAGGTCGCCACAGATCTCCCGCACGTCCGCCACGCCACGGACCGCCGGGAAGGCCGAGACCCCGCCGTGGGGCAGCGGCAGCTCGATGTGTTCCTGGTTGTCCAGCGCCCAGGCGCACAGGATCTCGCGGTTGACAGCGGCCTGTCTGAGCCTGCGGCCGACGACCCTGTCGCCGTCCCGCAGCACGGCGGTGGCGAGGAACTCCGCCAGCGGCGAGGTGCAGATGGACACGTAGTCCCTCACCTTGATCATCGTGGTCAGCAGCTCCGTGGGGGCGAGGCACCAGCCGACGCGGAGCCCCGGCAGGCCGTAGGCCTTCGACAGGGTGCCGACGGACACCGCCCGCTCCAGCCGCTCGCGCGGGTCGGGCAGCGGCGGCCCGTCGTAGACCAGCTCGGTGAAGGCGCCGTCCCACAGCAGATAGCAGCCGCGCCGCGCGATGAGAGCGAGGAACTCCTCGTAGGCGGCGGCCGACAGGGTCGCCCCCGTCGGGTTGTGCGGGAAGTTGACCAGCACCGCCCTGGTGCGCTCGTTGAGCAGGTCGCGGAACCGGTCGAGGTCGGGGGTGAACCCATCCTCGGGATCGAGCCGCCACACTCGCAGCCGCGCGCCGAGAGTCTCCGCGATCGAGTAGAGGGAGTGGTAGACCGGCTGCAGGACGACGATCTCGTCGCCGGGGCTGATGATCGCGGCCAGGGCGAGGAACAACGCCTCGGTCGAACCGTGGGTCACCATCACCGTCTCCGCCCTGCCCTCGCCGAACCGCTCCGCGATCACCTCGCGCAGCGGGAGGCAGCCGACGGAGGGGCTGTCCCTGAACTCGACGCGGTCGAGATCGCGCATCGTGATCCCGAGGATGTCCCTGAGCTGGCCGAGGGAGTAGTTCTGCACGCCCGAGCTGGAGATGTCGACGGGGAGGGTGAAGTACCGCTCGCGCAGCCAGTCCTCGAGCAGCGCCGGGGAGATCTGCCCGAAGGGCCGATGGTCAACCGATTCGACGGTCATCGCTGTCACTCCTGCCTGGCCGGGTCCGTCTCAGGTCGACCGTCACGTTGACCCGCCTGAGCCACCGGTCACGGCCGTCGTAGCGGGGCCGGAAGGAGCGCCGCCCGTGCACGACGTTGCGGTTGTCGACGAAACAGAGGTCGCCCTGTGCCAGCCGGAGGTCGTAGAGGTTGGCGTCCAGCTGTGCGAAGAGCACCTCGAGCGCCTCCCGCGCCTGGTCGTCTCCCGGTATGACCTCGGTGCAGTCCCTGTCGGCTCGCAGCACCGCGGCCTCCGCGGGGCCCACGAGGAGCGCGACCGCCTCCTCGCCGGACGCGTCGCCGCCCGATGCCAGGTTCATGTCGTGGGCGTCGTCGGCGCGGATCAGGAATCGCCGCTGGGCGAGCGTCTCACGCACCCGCCCCGGCAGCGCCGCCACGTCCGCGAAGGACAGCGTGGTGGGCGTGTCGTCGGGGTTGCGCAGGCAGTACAGCCCCACGTAGTCGGCGCGGAAGGGAGAGAATGCGTCCTCGGTATGCCAGCTCAGCTCCTTGTGGCTGCTGGAGCTGACATCCCCGTTCTCAAACCCGGCGACCGGCAGGACGTCGGTCAGGATGTGCCCGTCCTGCTGGGTGGTCCATCCGATCGCGTCGCCGAGCAGCGCGGCCCAGAGCATCAGCACGAAACCGCCGAGCGCGGCCTCCTCCCCGCCGGGATCACGCCAGTGCGCCGGGGTACGGCCAAGCAGATCGTCGCGCACGATGTTACCGGCGACGACAATGGCGTGTTTACCGTCGTCGAGACGCGCGCGATTTATCGCGCGACGCGGCGCGACGGGCAGTTCGTGCGCGATTACATGAACGTCCGCCAGGAACTCCGGACTGTCCGCCGCGACATATTCTTCGGCACAGCTCTGCGCGAGTGCCCGCGCCAGGGCGGCCTCTTCCCAATCCAGCGCGAATGCGAATACCCGCGCCCCTAGAAGTGCATTCGAAGCCAAGAGTGCATCCTCCATAAATGACGGAAGAACATTAGGGTCACCCTATCTCTGCAAATATCGCAATACCATGAACAGCATTTTCCTGCCGCAATATTGCCTATGGTGCCGGAGGCGCCCAGAGCCGTTCGATCTCCCGGGAGAGCACCTTGCCGATCTCGCCGAGCGGTCCGGGCCTGGTCATGTCGAAGTGGTCGCAGGGGATGCCGTGGTCGGTCAGCTCTCCGGTGACGTGTCCGGCCCAACTCCCCGCCTCCGGCTGCCCGCTGTCGCGGCCCAGCGTCGCGGTGAAGAACAGGGCGTCGCCGTGGAACACCGGTGCCGTACGGCGGTGCACCAGGTCCAGGTTGCGCTTGGCGGCCGAGGCCAGCTCGTCGAGCAGCTCGGGATCCAGCTCCAGGCGTCCCGGCCCCTCACGGTGCATGAGCTCGGCCATCCAGGCGCGTGCCTCCTCGTCGGAGAGCTCCTCCGGCCTCCATGACCCGTCAGGCGGATAGGCGTCGAGCAGGGCCAGCAGGGCGACCTGCTCGCCCAGCTCCTGTAGGCGGGAGGCCATCGCGTGCGCGATGTTGCCGCCGATCGACCAGCCGAGCAGGTGATAGGGGCCGGTCGGCTGGACCAGCCGGAGGTGGGCGAGGTAGTCGTCGACCAGCTCGGTGAGCGAGGCCGGCGGCGCGCTGTCGCCGCCGAGGCCGCGGGACTGCACGCCGTACACGGGCAGGTCCGGGCTCAGGTGGTGCAGCAGACCCGCGTAGCACCAGCTCAGGCCGGTGATCGGGTGCACGCAGAACAGCGGCGGGCGGCTGCCCCTGGTCCGCAGCGGGAGCAGGATGTCGACCGACCGTGTCGCGCCCTGTCCTTCCCCGTCCAGCAGGTCGGCGACCCCCGCGACGGTCGGGGCGTGGAACAGTTCGCGCAGGCTCAGGTCGATCCCGAGAGTGGACCTGATCCGTGAGATCAGCCGGGTCGCGGACAGGGAGTGGCCGCCCAGGTCGAAGAAACTGTCGTCGATCCCCACCTGGGCGACGCCGAGCACCTCGGCGAACAGCCCGCACAAGATCTCCTCCCGGGGAGTGCGCGGTCCTCGCCCTCCGCTCTCCCCCTCGAAGACGGGTGCGGGGAGTGCTCGCCGGTCCAGTTTGCCGTTGGGGGTCAGTGGCAGCGTGTCCAGGATCACGAAGGCCGAGGGGATCATGTACTCGGGCAGGACGGCGGCGACGTGGGTGCTCAGGGTGCGGGGGGCGGGAGTGTCGTCCGGGGTGGCGGGAACCACGTAGGACACCAGGCGGGGGTCGCCCGGCCGGTCTTCCCGCACGGTCACGACGGCCTGCCTGACCAGTGGGTGGGTCGCGACGGCGGCCTCGACCTCGCCGAGTTCGATGCGGAAACCGCGGATCTTCACCTGGTCGTCGACGCGTCCCACGAACTCCACCAGGCCATCCCTGGTCCATTTGACCAGGTCACCGGTGCGGTACATGAGTGCTCCCGGCTCGCCGTACGGGCAGGCGACGAATCGTTCCGCGGTCAGGCCAGGCCGGTTCCGGTAGCCGCGGGCGAGACCGGCTCCGGCCAGGTACAGCTCGGCCGTCACTCCTGGGGGTACGGGACGCAACCAGTCGTCGAGGACGTACAACCGGGTGTTGGCGATGGGGCGGCCAATGGGAACACTCGTGGCGTCGGCGTCGCGGTCGTAGTGGAAGTAGGTCACATCCACCGCCGCCTCGGTCGGCCCGTAGAGATTGTGCAGCTCCGCCGTACCGAACGTGTCGGCGAAACGCCTGGCCACCTCGATCGGCAACACCTCACCACTGGAGAAGACCTGCCGCAGGCTTGCGCACCCGGCCGCCTGCGGCTGGGCTAGGAAGACAGCCAGCATCGAGGGAACGAAATGAGCGACCGTCACCTCGTTGGCGGTGATCAACTCGGCCAGATAGACAGGGTCACGGTGACCGCCCGGCTTGGCCATCACCAGCGTGGCACCCGCGATCAAAGGCCAGAAGAACTCCCAGACCGACACATCGAACGAGGCCGGAGTCTTCTGCACGACCCGGTCCTCCGCGCCCAGTCCGTACTCCTCCTGCATCCAGCGCAGACGGTTCACGATCGCCCGATGGGAGACCATGACCCCCTTGGGCTGTCCCGTCGAACCGGAGGTGTAGATCAGATACGCCGGATTACCCACCGAGACCGGCACATCGAGATCACCATCCGGGCCGGACGACTCCTGTTCGACCTGTTCGGTGGCCAGTACCAGCACCGGCCTGGCATCCCGCAGCAAATACTCCACCCGTGACGGCGGGTAGTCCGGATCGATCGGTAGATACGCCGCTCCCGCCTTCAGCACCGCGAGCAACGCCACCACCAGATGCTCCGAACGCGGCAGCGCGACCCCCACCACCCCCTCGGGACCGGCCCCCCACTCCAC
>NZ_JBFBCE010000126.1:0-20327 GCF_040689595.1 Streptosporangium sp. NPDC051023
GCCACGTTCGTCGACGCCGGCACGATCACCGGTCCGGAACCACACGCGATCGACGTACGCCTCATTCGTCGCCGCCCGCGAGTCGAAGTATCCGAGCGTGACGCCGGGCCCGGACATGATCAGGTCACCGACCTCCCCGGGACCGACCGCCTGCCCACGACCATCGACGATCTTGACCTTCGAGCCGTCGAACGGCGATCCATCGGTGGCGATGATCTCGTCGCTCGCCAACGGTGTGCATGAGGTCAGGATGCTGCACTCGGTCATCCCCCAGGCAGGCGACACATAGGCGTCGAGCGCCGCGGATGCCGTCGCGGGAAGCGCCCGCGGAACCGGGGCGCCCGCGATGACCAGAAGCCTCAACGTGTTCGCCGTGCCGGTGGCGAGGTCCGTTCGCATCATGTCCTGCAAGAACGTCGGCGCGCCGAAGAAGGTCGTCACGCCTTCCTCTCGAATGATCTCGACACCCCAGGCGGGTTCCCACCGATCGACATGAACCGCGGTGCCGGCGAGGGACACGGTGAACAGGATGCCCCAGGCGTACCCGGTGTGATGGCCCAGCGGAGACGCCACGAGCTGGATCATCGGCTCACCGAAGGCCTGGCCGCCGCCGACGTGCAGAGCCTGCGCCCGCACCGCGTAGAGGATCGTCTCGTGATTGTGCATCGCGCCCTTCGGCTCACCGGTCGTTCCCGACGTGAAGCCCAGGTAGCAGAGTTCGAGCGGGTCGGGCTCTGCCAAGGAGTGCGCGGACACGCCGCCATGGTCGGACCAGAGTGATTCGTCCGCGCGAAGCCCCGATCCGTCGTCGTCGAGCACCACCAGGTGCTGCAACGAGTCGCTGGAGTCCATGACGCGCCGGGCGATCTCGAGGTTCTCGGTGTTGCGCCAGCGACGGGTGACGGCCATGACCTTGGGCCTGCTGCGTCGGACGATCGCGGCAAGCTGCATCTCCCCGTAGGCGACGGGTACGCCGACGTAGAGCGCGCCGATCTCGTGGATCCCGAAGACGATCTCCGGGTACTCGACGCAGTTCGGCAACATCACCACGACCACATCGCCAGGACCGACCCCCAGCGCCGCGAGCACGTTGGCCGCGTGATGGGCGTTCGCGTCGAACTCGGCGTACGTGCGGACGACGCGCGGCTGATCCGGGCGCTGGCCGATCAGCGCCACGCGGTCCGGATGGCGTGCGGCCGTGGCGGACAGCATCGACCGAATGCTCTGTCCTGCCCACCATCCATGTTCACGCCACAGATCCACGGTGGCGTCGTCGATCGGGGTGTACTGCCCGCGAAGCGCCTGCATGAGGCGTGATCGCTGAGGTGTCCTAGACATGGCGAACGGTGCTCCCTCCACGGGCCGGGGTGTTGGCGGGCTCCCTGAGGCGCGACGTCATGCCGTGGACGTCAGCGACGGCCTGGAGGGAGATCGCGTCACGAAGGTGCTGTTCGACGAGGTACTCGGTGAGGTACCCGTATCCCCCCAGGGCCTGGAGGGCGGCTGCGCCGACCCGGACGGCAGCCTCGCAGGCGCTCCTCGTCACGGCGGTGGCCGCGCCCAGGTCGCCCTCGAGGAGCGAGACGACAGCATGTGTTGCGGCCTGCGCATCCAGCCGCTGCGACGTCAGGGACGCCCGCATCGTCGCCAGGTCACTGAGTGGCCCCCCGAACTGCTCGCGGCTGTCGCAGTAGGCGGAAGCCGCCGCGGCCGCGGCCGTCGCGATACCCGAGGCGAGCGCTGCGGCTCCGGCGAGCAGGCGTGCGCGAAACCGATCGGCGTCGATGTCGGTGATCTCGACCGCAGACCCGGAAGCGGTGACCTGCAAGGCACGTGTCTCGGCTCCGGCGAAACCGGTGCACCGGACCGGGCGGGACAAGATTGAGTCGTCGCGCACCAGAATCGCGCGATCAGGTCCGTGCAGCACCAGGAGGCTGGGCCGGGCACCTGCGGCATCGACGCGGTCCACGACGCCGCTGCAATCGGTGCCGTCGATCTCCAGATGAACGTGCGCTGCCGCCGAGTCGACCACCGCAACCGCATCGGAGCCCGCGTTCACGCCCGCGACCAGGTCGCCGAACCTGCCGTCGTGGCCAAGGATCTCGGCCGCGATCTGTGCCTGGACCGACGCCCAGCCGAGCGAGGGCCAGTGCCGACCCAGGCACACCAGGACAACGGCTGTGGTCAGGGCATCGGCGCCGCCGCCGCCCACCGATTCACTCGCACCGACCGTCCAGAGCCCGAGCTCCGCGAGTGTGTCGATCTTCGGTCGTACGTCGTCCTCGGCGCTGCCCAGGGCGTGACTTTTGCTCGTGACGACGGCTTCGATCATTTCGGCGATGGCCTGCTGATCGGTGTCGAGCGCAGGGCCGAGCCACATCACGACCAGAAGCTTTCCGTGTCGGGCGTGCGACGCTCGTTGAACGCCGCATTCACCTCGTGAGCCTCCCTGGTCTGCAGGTACAGGGTCAGCTGCTGGTCATGGGCCATCCGCGCCTGTCCGGCAACCCCGTTGTGCCGGGCTGAGAAGGCACCCTTCATCCCGGCGATCGCCAACGGGCTTCGTTCGGCGATCTCCTGCGCGACCTCGATCGCGCGACCGAGTGCTTCACCCGCCGGGACCACTTCGTTCACGAGTCCTCGTGCGAGCGCGTCGGCGGCGCTGTACTTGCGGTTCAAGAACCACATCTCCTTGGCACGCTTGCGTCCTATGGTGTCTTCCAGGTACCAGCTGCCGTAGCCGGCGTCGAAGCTGCCGACCATCGGACCGACCTGCCGGAACACGGCCGTCTCAGCGGCGATGGTCAGGTCACACACGGTGTGCAGGACGTTGCCGCCTCCGACCGCGTAGCCGTTGACCGCGGCAATGACCGGCTTGGGAATCGTGTCGATGGCTTGATAGACGTCGACAATCGGAAGGACCTGAGATTGGTCGAGCGATGTCGCGTGGTCATGCTCACCGCCGATGCAGAAGAACTTGTCACCTGCACCGGTGATGACCGCCGCCCGAATCGAAGGGTCCAGGCGAAACCGCTGCAGGGCGTCGAACAGCTCCAGGCAAGTCTTGTGGCGGAACTTGTTGCCGGTCTCGGGTCGATTGATCGTGATGACCACGACCGCATCGTTCGATTCGACGAGGATGTCGTCGTACTGCATCTCAGCTGCCTTCCGTTGAAAGTTCGCCTGCTGTCCGGAAGCCACTGCCCGTCTTGTCGCCGAGTCGACCCGAGGTCACCATCTGGCGCAGGAGAGGGGGCGGGGCGTACCGGGCGTCTCCGGTCGCCTGGTAGATCGCCTCGGTCGCCTGGAGATGTGTGTCGAGTCCGATCAGGTCAAGCATCTCGAGTGGCCCGGTGCGGTAGCCAAGGCCCAGCTTGAGCGCGACGTCGATGTCCTCAGCGGTGGCAAGCCCGTCGTCGAGTTCCTGGATGACGTCGTTCAGATACGGAAACAGCAGTGCGTTGATCAGGAATCCCGGCCGGTCCTTCACCTGGACCGCCACCTTGTCGAGGGATTCGACGAGGTCGACCAACCGCTCGACCAGCGCCGGATCCGTGTCGATGGAGGAGACGATCTCCACCGTTCTCACCACGGGCGCCGGGTTGAAGAAGTGCAGGCCGGCGACGCGCGCCGGATTCGGTATCAGGGAAGCGATCCGAGCCACCGAGAGCACCGAGGTGTTCGTGAGAATCGGCGTCTGTGGTCCCACGACCTGCGCGACCTCGCTGAGGACCGCCCTCTTGATCGCGATGTCCTCCGGCAGGGCTTCGAGTACGGCATCGACCCCGTGCAAGGCCGCTACGTCGATGACGCCCTGGATGCGCCCGAGCACGGCCTCCTTACCCGCCTCGGTCTGCCTGCCACGAGCGATCGCCCCGCTCAGGAGCGCGTTGATGCTCTCCAGTCCGCGAGCGAGGGTCTCAGGACTGGTTTCCACCGCGACGACCGTCATACCGGACTCTGCGAATACCTGAGCGATGCCGGCTCCCATGGTGCCGAGACCGATCACGCCGATGCTCTGGATGTCCCTCATACTCGTCTCTCTCACGATCCGAAGAGGCGGTTGTCGTCGTACTCGTAGAAGCCACGGCCGGTCTTGCGGCCCAGGTCGCCTGCGGCGACCATGCGTTCGACCATCGGCGGGGGGAAGAACCGAGGGTCACGCAGCTGCTCGTAGAGTCGGGTCGCGACCTGCTGGTGAATGTCCATCCCGACGATGTCGAGCAGTCGGAAGGGCCCCATGGGGTGCCCCAGAGCCCCCAGCACCGCAGCGTCGATGGAGTCGCGAGTGCCGAGGCCGGCCTCAAGCGCGCGGATGCAGGAGTTTTCCCAGGGGATCAGGAACCGATTCACGATGAATCCCGGCCGGTCTTTGGTCACGACGCTCGTCTTGCCGAGTGAAGCCAGGAACCGGATCGTCGCATCGTGTGCCCACGTCGCGGTGTGCCTGCCGTCGGCGACCTCGACGAGCTTCATCAGGGGCGCGGGGTTGCAGTAGTGCGTTCCGACGACCCGTTCCGGACGACGCGACCCGGATGCGATGCCCGTGACCGACAGGGTGGATGTGTTCGTGTGGAAGAGCGTGCTCTCACTCACGATGTCGTCGAGCTGGGCGAAGATGTCCTTCTTGAGGCGAAGGTCCTCGTAGACGGCCTCGACGACCACGTCGCAGTGGGCGAGATCGGCCAGGCTGGTCGATCCGTGAAGTGCCGACTTCGCGACCCGGCCTTGTTCGTCGGTGAGCTTGCCCTTCTGGACGGAGACATCGAAGAAACCGTGGACGGTGTCGATGCCACGTCTGAGGTTGTCCTCACTGACGTCGAACAGGATCACGTGATGACCGGCCCTCGCCATCACGGTGGCGATCCCCGCCCCCATCGTTCCTGCGCCGAGCACGGCGACGGTTCGGTTCTCCATGCCGTTCCTCATCTCCGCTGGTCTCATCTGACGCTCTGTCCTCCATCGATCACGATGACCTCACCGGTCATGAAGTTCGAGGCGTCGCCGGCCAGGAGCAGCAGCCACGGCTCCAGCTCGCTCGGCACGCCCATCCGGCGGGCCGGGATGGCACGCTCGACCTTGGCCAGCGCATCGGGGTCCGCGCGGAGGTCGGCGTTGAGAGGTGTCGCGAAGTAGCCGGGTGCGATCGCGTTGACCTGGATGTTGTGTCGGGCCCACTCGATCGCCAGGGAGCGGGTGAAGGCGATGAGGCCGGCCTTCGACGACGAGTACGCCGCGTGGTTGGCGACTCCTTGGAGCGCGAAGTTCGACGCGATGTTGATGACCTTGCCCGACCGCTGGGCCTGCATGTGCCGGCCGACGGCCCGGGTCGCCAGGAACGGGCCGCGAAGATTGGTCGCGATGACGCGGTCCCACTCCTCCGCGGACTGGTCGACCAGGGGGGTCGACGCCACGATGCCTGAGTTGTTCACCAGGATGTCGACCCGCCCGAACTCGGCGAGGGTCGTGGCGACCAAGCGCTCGACCGCGGTCTCGTCGGTGATGTCCGTGGGACACGCCAGCGCGGTTCCGCCGAGCGATGAGATCTCTGCGACGAGGACATCGAGCTCCGACGCCGTTCGCGCGGCGACCGTGCACGCGGCTCCCGCCGCCGCGAGCGCGTGAGCCATCGCCCGTCCCAGCCCGCGCCCCGCGCCGGTGACGATGGCGACCTTGCCCTCAAGCGGCCGATCCGAGCTCACGTCAGCTCCTTCAACGCCCGGTTTGTCTCTCGGCCGATCAGCAGGCGCTGGATCTCGTTCGTACCGTCGTAGATCTGCGTGACCTTGGCGTCGCGCAGACATCGCTCGACCCCAAGGCCCACGAGGTCACCGTGCGGACCCAGGATTCGAACTGCTTCGACCGCCGCCTGGAATCCGAGATCGGTGCACTGCTGCTTCATCAGCCCGATGTGCGCCGGGGTCACGTTCGGATCGTCGTCGACCTGGCGGGCGACTGCATGAAGCAAGAGCCGGCCCTGAAGGATCCGTCCTCGCAGGTCCGCGAGGGCAAACGTCTCCTCGTCCGGGATCCGGGATCCGTACAGGTCCCGCAGGGCCGTCAGAGCGCGCCCGTAGGCGGCTCTCGCGAGCCCGACCCCTTGCGCCGCCGCACTGATGCGTGACTTGACGACAGCTCGCATGACGATGTCCCAGCCGCGGCCCTCCTCGCCGAGCAGGTTCTCGCGGGGGACGTCGACCCGGTCAAAGAAGAGCTCCGCCGTCGACGATGCGTGCATGCCCATCTTGTCGAACGGCCTGCCCTTGCTCACTCCCCGCCACGATCCTTCGACGATGAACGCCGTGACGGCATCGCGCCCACGCGAGCGGTCGATCGTGGCGAAGCAGACGATGACTCCGGCGCGATCACCTGTCGTGATGAAGGTCTTCTGGCCGGTCAGTTCCCACCCGGACGGCGTCGCCGTTGCCAGCGTCCTCAAGCTTGAGACGTCGCTGCCGGCTTCCGGCTCCGTGATCGCGAGCGAACCGTAAACGTCGCCGCTCAGCAGCCCCGGGATGTAGCGACGCCGCTGTTCGGCTGAACCGGCCAGCAGGATCGGGTACGCGGTGTGCATCTGAGTCATGAACACCAGGCTCGTTGCGGCGCAGCCGGCCGCCACTTCCTCGACGGTCAGTGCATAGGCGACGTTCGAGTCGCCACTGCCACCGAGATCGACGGGGAACAGCAGACCACCGAGCCCGGCCTTCGACAGTGCTTGCACACCTTCGTGCGGGAAGGCATGGGTTATGTCCAGGTCCGCGGACTTCGGCGCGATCTCGCTGGCGACGATCTCGCGCGTGGCTCGACGTACGCGCCTCTCACGATCGGTGAGCGCGCCATCCGCCGCCGGCTCGTCCAGGGCTGACTGGAATCGCAGGTACTGCTCAGGGTCGAGTCGCGTCGAGGCGTTCACAGCGCACCGTCCGTTCCGCCGAAATTGGGGGTGCGGCGCCCCAGATAGGCGTCGATGCCTTCGTCTGACTCTGTTCCGGCGATCGCCAGCGCGGCGAGGCCGGCCTCGAGCTCGAGCCCCGAGTCCAGGGTCGCGTCGCGGCCGAACTCGATCGCACGCAGGATCGAACGGGTGGCGGCCGGGCCCTTGGCGGCGATCTGGCCGGCGATCTCGATCGCCGAGGCAAGCAACAGCTCCGGGGCGACCGGCGGAACCGGAGTCATGCCCAGTTCGTACGCTCGGAGGGCTCCGATGCGCGAGCCCGTCAGCATGAGATAGGCGGCGACTCGTTCGCCGATCGCCCTGGGCAGACGTTGAGTGCCGCCGTATCCGGGGATCAGCCCGAGCCCGGACTCGGGCAACGCGAGCGTCGCCCGTTCCGACAGCACGGGAAACGTCGCCGCCAGGGCAAGCTCCATGCCACCCCCCAACGCCAGGCCGTTCACCGCGGTGATGACGGGAATGGTCGCACGCTCGATGGTGCGCATCGCGGCTTGCCCACGGGCGATGACGGCGTACGCCTCATCGGGCGTCATGCCTGCCAGTTCTCGCAGGTCGGCGCCAGCACTGAACGCCCTGTCCCCGGAGCCGGTCACGACGACGGCACGTACGCCGCCGTCACGCTCGGCATCGTGGACCACGTCCTGGATCTGTTCAAGGACCTCCGAGTTCAGTGCGTTGTGCGATTCGGGCCGGTTGATCGTTGCGACAAGCACCGGCCCGGATGCATCGACCAGAAGAGGGGATGACGATGTCACTGCCGTGCACCTTCCTCGCAGACTCCGACCGCCCCCGAATCCGACAAACTCGCGATTTCGTCGTGGGAGTAGCCGAGAGCCAGCATGACCGAGCTCGTGTCGGCTCCCAGGTCGGGAAACCGTTCGTTGCGAACCTCGGTGATCGAGTGCAGCCTGAACGGACTGCGGACGCTCACGAGCGCGTCGTCGGTCCCGGGCACCGGGAGTATCGCGTCGCGCGCGACGACCTGCGGATCGGTGACGACCTCCGACAGCGTCTGCACCAGTGACGCCGGAACGCCCGCGCGGGCAAACCGGTCAAGCCACTCCGAGGCCGTTCGGGTCACGAGTCGATTCGCAATGTGCGTGATGAGCCGGGACCGGTGCAACCGCCGTCCTGCGTTGTCCGCGAGCGCCGGGTCGGCGGCGAGGTCTGGAAGACCGACAACCCCACAGAAACGCAGCCACATGTCATTGTTCCCGATCGCAACGACGATCGTCCGATCCGCCGTCTCGAACGACTGATAGACCGAGAGCACCGAATCGGTGCCGCCACTGGGACTCGGCTCGGGTTCGCCTGCCTGGAACGCTGCGATCCGGGGCGCCATCAGAGCGAGAGCGGAGTCGAGGAGCGACACTTCGATCACTTCGCCCACCCCTGATACCGCCTGCCGTACCAGCGCGGCATTGATCGCGATCGCAGCACACATTCCGGTCGTGATGTCCGACAAGGCCGTCGACACTCTTTGCGGCCTGCCGCCCTTCTCTCCCGTGACCGACATCAGCCCGGAGCGCGCCTGGGCCACGAGGTCGTAGCCGGGCAGGTCCCTGGCGGGTCCGGAGAGACCGAACCCGCTCATCGCGCAGTAGATGAGACGGGGGTTGCGCGCCCGAACGGTCTCGTGGTCGATACGAAGCCGGGAGAGCTTCGACGGATTCGTGTTCAGGAGGAAGACGTCGGCTCGGTCGAGGAGCCGCATCAGCACCTCGTGCCCTTCCTCCGAGCGCAGGTCGAGCGCCAGAGAGTGCTTGTTGCGATTCGCGGATGCGAACCACGCGGATGTCTCACGGAAGAACGGCGGCCCCCATGTTCGTGCGTCATCGCCGGTTCGAGGCCGTTCGATTTTGATCACCGTCGCCCCCAGGTCCGCGAGGTACATGGAAGCCGTGGGGCCGGCGTAGGAAGTCGTCATGTCTGCGACCACGGTCCCCGTCAGGGGGCCTGAGGGTTGGGGACGTCTTTCCATCTCCAGCATGAGAGAATAATGTCGGACATTCATCTTGCTGTCAACCAGAGCCTGGGCTGGGTGGGCTTTGCGGTGTTTGCGGGCGCCTCTACCAGGATGATTCCTCTAATGTCGGCTTTTATGCATGAGGCGGCGCTGTGATCGGTCACGGCTCGACGGCGCGGGCTGCCACGCGATCGTGAGTCCTCCTTCGCCCCGGCGACCGGCACCTTGGCATCCGGCGACCTGGCCGAGAAGTTCCGATCGAACGCGGCTCGGGCGGTCACGACCGATCGAGCGGCGCGCCTGGAATACGATCTCCTGACCCGGGATCTTGGCTTGTCTGCGTGTTCGCTCGCGGGCCCGCCCGGCCTGGCCGGCGACTGACTCGAGCAAGGTCCCATCAAGGTTCGGTGAACATGCAATGTCGGACCTTAGTACTCTGATCTGTCTAGGGGATTTCCGGGGACGCCGCCGCCGTGCTGCGAGACGATTCGAAGGACGAGCATGACAAGATCAGATGACAACACGGACGCCCGTAAGGTAATCGGCCGCGCTGTCATGCGGCCACGCCAACAGGTCGAGGAGACCATTCGAGCCGCGATCCTCTCCGGAGAGCTCGGTGTCGGCGAGGTGCTTCCCCCGGAAGCGGAGCTGGCTCGACAGTTCAACGTCAGCAGAACGACTCTTCGCGAGGCTCTTCGAGTACTGACCTCCCAGCGCCTGATCACCAAGGTTCCGGGCGCGCGGGGAGGCAACTTCGTTCAGTCGGTTGACTACCAATCACTCGGCGACGTCATGACGGACGCGGTCAACAATCTGCTCGCACTCGGCAGCATCCGATTCGAAGAGGTGGCGGATGTTCGTCGCTACCTCGAGATCCCCTCTGTACGCCTCGCTGCCGAGCATCGATCCGAGGACGAACTCATCGAACTGACGGAGATCGTCGAACGCCAGAAGTCCGCGTCGGTCGACGACCCGGAGATCCCACGACTTGATCGGCAGTTCCACACCACGATCGCGCGCGCGTCTGGAAACCGAGCACTCGCCGGCTTGGTCGCGGCTCTCCATCAGACGACGGAACCCGTCCACTACCTGGACCTCTCCAAGGAGGTCGGCCGGGAGACCGTCAAACAGCACGTGGCGATTCTGAAGGCGATCGAAAGTCGGGACCCCCAGGCCGCCGAGGCGGCGATCGTGACCCATCTGACGTATCTCCAGGAGCACATCGGCTCCCGCGAGTGACAACCATCAAGATCGGAGAAGCCCGCAAGAGGCAGGGCCATCCCGCCGGCGGACGCGGACCCCGGCAGCAGGCTCTCGCGGGCCATTGGGAGGGGGCGAAGCGGCGGGGTGCTGGTCGAGGACCGGTCAGGAACGGGCCCGACGTTTGCGGCCACGATCGGAGGGCAGCCGTTGGCGGGCATCCAAGGCGTCCTACGGAGGGTTTCTCATGCTGCGGCGCAGGGACGGGGTCGGTACGGTCGCGGTGGTCGCCCACCGCAGGAAGTCGCTCGGCGGCGGGCTGGACGAGCTGCGCAGGCTCCTCGCGGACGAGGGGGTCGGCAAGCTGCTCTGGTACGAGGTCCCCAAGAGCAAGAAAGCCCCGAAACAGGCCCGTAAGGCGCTCAAGGAGGGCGCCGAGCTGGTCCTGGTGTGGGGCGGGGACGGCATGGTGCAGCGGTGCGTCGACGCGCTCGCGGGCTCGGGCGTGACCATGGGGATCATCCCCGCCGGGACGGCCAACCTCTTCGCCCGCAACCTCGGCATTCCCGAGGACCTTCCCGAGGCCGTGCGGATCGCCTTTCACGGGGAGAGCAGGAGGCTCGATCTGGGCAAGGTCAACGGCGAGCACTTCGCCGTCATGGCCGGAGTCGGCTTCGACGCGGAGATGATCAAGGATGCCGACCGGGGGCTGAAGGACAGGCTGGGCAGGGCCGCCTATGTCTGGACCGGCCTGCGGCACGTCCGCGGGGAGCTCGTCCCGATGAAGGTCAAGATCGACGGGGTGACGTGGTTCGAGGGGGAGGCGAGCTGCCTGCTGCTCGGTAACGTCGGGACCATCACCGGCGGCATCGAGGCCTTCGACGACGCGTGTCCCGACGACGGCTGGCTGGAGATCGGTGTGACCACGGCGAAGGGGCCCATCCAGTGGGCCCGCGTGCTCGGCCGGATGAGCGCGGGGCGGTCGGAGGAGTCTCCCTTCGTCCGGATGACCCGGGCACGCAAGGTCGGCGTCAAGCTCGGTGCCCCCATGACCTACGAGCTGGACGGGGGTGCCAAGGACACCGTCACCGAGCTCAGGGCGAAGGTCGTGCCCGGGGGGATCGTCGTCCGCGTTCCCGCCCGGGAGGCGCCCGGCGAGCGGCTTTCCGCCTAGCTCGCCGGGCGCCGCCGACCGCCTCGCGGCTACCCGGTCGTGACGGCGAGCTGGAGCTCGGTAACCCACCCGCCGGGGTCGGCCGGGCATTCGAGGGTGATCTCCCTGGCCAGCCCGAGACTGCGGTAACCGTGCTCCTCGATCCAGTGCGCCAGCGCCTGGTAGGTCGATTCGACCCCGTCCATCGCCCCCCGATGGATGATCGTGGCGGCCGTCTCGATCGCGGGCAGGTCCACGATCTCGAAGTCGTACGCCTCCGACGCCTGCGCCGTCACCTCGACGCCTGCGTGGACGATCACCGTGCCGTCCGCCCCCGGTTCGTAGTGGGCGATGCCGTACCCCGAAGGGGTCACCCCGGCCCTTTCGAGCCTGGGGAACAGCTCGCCGTACAGGGGCTGGATGACGGGGCCGATCTGCTCGCTCTCGTAGCTCGCCGCGATGGCGCTCAGCTCGGCCAGCCTGACCGGCGCGACGCGTTTGACGATGACCTCTTCGACGCTCATGTGCTCTCCCCTTTCGATCGCCCTGAGCCTCGCCTCGATCCGGAGCAGCCGCGCGTTGTCCGCGGTGATCCGCTCTTCCAGCTCGGCGCGGCGCAGCCGTACCATCCCGTGCAGCTCGGCCACGGTCACCTTCTCGTCGAGGATCGACCGCACCTGCTGCAGGGTGAGGCCGAGGTCCTTCAGCGCGATGACGCGGTTGAGCCGTGAGAGCTGGGCCGCCTGGTAGAAGCGGTAGCCGGTGGCCGGGTCGACGTGCGCGGGCGGCAGCAGCCCGAGCGTGTCGTAGTGGCGCAGCATGCGTACCGAAACGCGGCCGAGCTGGGCGAAGTCTCCAATGCTGAACATGATGCTTCCAGGTGTACGGGCTCACACGGTGTCAGGGTCAAACGGGCGCCTCGCCGGATCCGGCGGGTGACGGCCTCGTTCCCAGGATGGCCGGGCGGCCTGTCTCCCGCGAGTCAGCTGAAGGCGGCGAAGGCCCCCGCGCCGATGAGGGCGACCGCCCAGGCGAAGTCGAGGTTGAACCACGCCTTGCGCAGCACCGCGACGCCCAGCCGCTCGTAGACGAGCACGGCCAGGATCGTGATGGTCGAGAACATGGCCAGGGTGTGGATCGCCGTCGCGAGCAGGCTCTGTGAGGCCAGCGTGGCGGCGCCGTGGCCGCCGCGCAGGGTGATCGGGAGCACCATCAGGCCCGCGCCGTGCGCGGTGGCCATCAGGAACGACCATCCGGCCAGCTGCCATCGGGTCACCTTCATGCCCACCCAGCGGGGGTGGCGCCGCCGTACGATCCGCCAGACCCCGAACCCGCACACCAGGGCCGCAACCCCCAAGGAGATGACCTTGGGCGGGGCGGCCAGGCGGGCCGCGGACACCAGCGCGAGCGTGACCAGCACCGAGCCCGCGTGGCCGAGCACGATGGGCGGCAGGGCCCGCAGCACCGCCGCGCGGGAGCGCTCCTGCAGGCCGAGGGCGACGGCGAACAGCCAGCCCATCGCCGGGTTCAGGCCGTGGAAGGCGCCGAGACCGGCCAGGATCAGCGCGGACGTCAGATCCATCCGGCACGTCCCGTCCTGGGCGGGGGGTGGTCGTCTGTCACCGGGAGCCTACCGGGCTGCTCCGGTCTCCCGGCCGGATGGGGATGACGTCCATCAAGGACGGTGAACTCCTTTCCTCTGGTTCTGGTTCTGGTTCCGCGGGTTCGCGACGCCCCGCGGGGACGTCCGGGGACGTCCGGGGACGTCAGGGGAAGCAGAAGGAGTCGGAGGAGGAGTCTCCGCCCTGCAGCCTGATCTGGTGGGCACGGCGGCCGTCTGCGGCGAAGTCGATGAAGAAGGCCGGATCGAGCGAGATCGAGCCGTCGTCGGCGATGTCCACCTTGGCCAGCCAGCTGGAGACGCCGTCAGGGTAGAAGACGTCATCCCAGGAGCGGTAGAGCGAGTTGGTGAAGTAGACCCGCCGTCCGTCCCTGCTGGCCTCGACCATCTGCGGGCCGCCGTTCAGCGCCCGATCGGGGGCGGCGGGATGGGAGCCACGCCCGGCGATGCCGCCGATCCGCACCGAACCGGTCTCGCGGGGGGAGAACGGGTCGGAGACGTCGTAGGCCTTCAGCTCGCCCGTGCCCCAGCAGGAGACCAGCAGGATGCGGTCATCGAGGGTCAGCGAGATGTCGGTGACCAGCGGCGGGACCGCCCCAAACTGCTTGAGCGGCTCGGGCAGCAGGTCGGGGTCCGCGGGCTCGGCGGGGATGGTGATGGTCTTGACCGCCTTCCAGACACCGTCCTCCTGATACCAGGTGAAGATGCCGGCCGACAGGTCCTCAACGTTGATGACCGTGTTGACGAACCCGTAGGTCTTGCTCGGGTCGTGGGCGGGGCGCAGCTCCAGGGCCATCTGGTGCTGGTCGCCCAGGTCGATCTCCTGCAGGTGCCTGCGCTTCGTCAGGTCCCAGACGTGCAGCTTGTGGCCGTACTGCCTGCCGACCAGCAGGTCCAGCGAGGGCCCCGCCTCGATCTGGTTGGGGGTGCCCCACTCGCTGGTGATCATTGTGTCGTGGCCGAGGTGCCACCAGAAGTCGTAGTGCAGCTCCTGCGGGCCCCGGTCGGCCTCCCAACGCCCCTTGGGCTCGAAGGTGTCGTGGTCGAGGGTGAAAACCCCGCCGGGCGCGTCGCCGTCCACGTTGCCGAGCGCGCTGACGTAGATTGCGTCGGTGCCGCAGTGGACGGTGTGCGGGCGGCTGTAGCCGGTCTTCTCGAAGACGGCCTCCGGCTCGATCGTCTTGACGAGCCTGGGCCGCCGCGGGTCGTCCTTGACGTCGAACACGTAGATCCTGCTGGAGCGCAGTCCGGGAAGGACCAGGTAGCGCCGCTCGACATGCGGGTGAGGCGCGTACGGGCACAGGGCGGCGCTGCAGACGTTCCACCCGAAGTGGTGCAGCTCGTCACCCGCGAAGGGCATGTCCGCGATGTCGACGATCGACCCATCGGACAGATCGATCGTGGCGAGCCCGTCTGGCCGCCCCTGCCCTGCGGCATCGAGCAGGGCGACATAGGCGAGCTCTTCCCGCGGAGCCCGCATGGCGTCGCGGGCTGACGGATAGAAGGTGGGATCGGGCTGGATGAGTGCCACGGTGGACTCCTAGGCCGAGATCAATATCCCACTAATGTTGTGGGAAAACTCTCCGCTGTCTAGGGGTGATTTTACGTAGCCGGTCCGACACCGGTGGAGAGCAGGGTCGCCGGAAGGCGCGGGGCGACCTGGAAAGGCCACCCCGCCCCCGTTTTCCGGCCTCCGCTTCCGTCCCGCTCCGTGCCCGCGAGCCGCCCGGAGTCCGTTCCGTCCAGCACCCGCGAGCACGCGCGAGGTCAGAGGGAGCGCAGGTAGGAGGTCCACTCCTGATAGAAGCGGGAGTTCTCCTTGGAGACGAAGGCATCCTTCTGCAGGCCGAGGTCGTAGAGGGTGCCGAAGAGGGCGTCGACGCCCTGGTCGTTGTCGAACTGGCCCTTGCCCGCGATCGCGAGATAGACCTTCATCGCCGTCTCGTGGCTCCTGGCCTGGGCGATGAACTGGAAGACCGACCAGCCGAGCGAGTAGTTGAAGCCCCGGTACTTCTCCTCGTAGAACTTCTTGTTGTCGGGCAGGTCGTCGAGGAACAGCCCCCTGGCCAGGCCGTCGCGGATGACTCGCTGGTTCAGCGCTCGCGACTGGGCCGACTCCCTCGTCTCGATGTACCGGGCGAACCCCTCGACCGCCCAGCGCGGCACGGACAGGCCGTAGGCGTTGTCCACCTTCTGCACCCCGTTGGAGATGGCGTGAGTGATCTCGTGCTTCATGACCTCGTACGGGTCCCCCCGGGTGAGCGGGGAGCTGAGGTTGACCACGATCCGCGACCCGGCGTACTTCTCCGAGTACTCCACCCCGAGCAGCGGGATCTCCACCCCCTCCGACCAGGCGGGCGTGTCCACGCCGAACCACCGTCGGTAGCTGGCCGCCCTGGTCGTGAGGAAGAGGGCGAAGGCGTCCGGCGCCGGAGTGTCCCCCCAGTCCTTCCGTACGGCACGGCTCGCCCTGGCGGCCACCCCGACGTAGCGTTCGAAGTCCCCGACGGAGCCGTCTGTGACGAGCACCACGTCCCCGGCGCGCCTGACCTTGAGCGGGGTCAGGTCCCACGGGTTGTCGTGGACGAGGTCGTCGTCCTCGGTGCGAGGCCCGAAGTCGACCAGGGTGAAGGCCCCGTCCATCTGGGCGAACAGGTAGATGTACTCGGTCGCGCTGACCGCGCTGTCCACGTCGCGGAGCTGGGTCAGCAGCCGCACGATGAACCCGTTCGTCTTGTCCGGCAGCGTCTTGGTGTACTTCAGGGGCTCGGCGATCAGCGGCCCGTTGCGGTAGACGAACTCGAGCTTCTGGAAGTCGAACCCGCGCAGGTTGGCGAAGAACATCCGCTCGTGCTTGATCAGCGCGGTGTTGCCCGTGTCCAGGCCCTGGAGCCAGGCCTTCTCGTCCCCCGAGGCCAGCGCGGCGTTGCGCCGGGCGATCAGCGCCTTGACCTGCTTCTCCATCTCGCCCACGGTCATGTCCCCCTGGACACCCCGCTGAGCCCCCGCCTGCGGCTGCGAGGAGCATCCCGCGAGCAGGAAGACCGATCCGGTCATCGTGACGAGCGCCCGCCGTCGACTCATAATGGACAAAGCCCATCAACCCCCTTATATAGATCGTCAAGAGAGTAGTGCGAGGCCCGGCGGACGCCGAGGGCGGCACTCACCGGTCGCCACCGGGCCTGTCACCGGGGCGGCCGGAGGCGTGGAGTTCTTCCCCGCCGGATGGAGAGAAGCCGCAACCCGCTCCGCATTTATGAGTGGAGGACGCCCCCGGCGGGCGTCGTGGACCCGAGGAGCGCGGCAGTGAAGTACATGATGGTGATCTACATGAACTCCACCACCTGGGACACCCTGTCCGAACAAGAGCGCGACGAGGTTCTCGAAGGCCACGACATCTTCGTCAAGACGATCACGGAGTCGGGGGAGATGGTCAGCAGCGAGGCGCTGGCCGACCCGGCGACCAGCGTCACCGTCCGGGTGCGCGACGGAATCCCGGCGTCGACGGACGGGCCGTACACGGAGTCGAAGGAGTTCTTCCGCGGCTACTACATGGTCGACTGCGACAGCGTGGGACGGGCGATCGAGCTGGCCGCCATGATTCCCGACGCCCGCCACACCGGCATCGAGGTCCGGCCGCTCATGGACCAGGCGTGACGGTGGAGTGACGGCGGCGCGTGGGGTCAGGACGGGATGGGGACGTGGACCGGGTCCAGTCCTTCCGGTGCCTTACCCGGGTACGCCCCGGACAGCATCGTGGCCACGGTATAGAGATGCCAGGCCTGGGCGGGTTTCTTGAGCACGGGCTCGGCAAACAGCCTGCGGACCTCCCCGGGGTCGGCGATCGGGGCCAGCAGGTCGAGGTGGTCGAGGACATGGTCGCGGAGCACGGCGGTCAGTGTCTCGCCCGGACTGGTGCGCCAACTCCATCCGCCGCCGGTCTTCGGCGCCGTCAGGAACCCCGGCCTACGCTGCCAGGGGTAGTAACGCCTGCCCGCGGTGAACCGCCACGGCTTGCCCTCGATCGGGATACCGCGGAGTGACGGGGCGAAGGCGGTGGTGAGTTCGTAGATGACCTCCTCGGACAGCCGCCAGGCCTGGTCGAGGCCCAGCGCGGCACGCACCACCCGGTTGTCGAGGAAGGGCCAGATCGGGTCACCCCTGCGCAGGGATCCCGCCCTGGAGCCGGCCTGCCAGCGGCCGATCCGGTAGGAGACGTACATTTGGTCGAGCGCCTCGAGCCCGTCGCGTGCCTGCCAGGGGCGAGCCAGCTCGCGCGCGTGCTCGTTCGCCTCGTCGGTGAACAGCGCCGGGTCGCGCAGGAACGTGGCGTCGACTCTGCGCCGCAGCGCCTTGGCACTCAGGTCGTTCTGGAGGAGCAGGAAGCTGCCCGCCCGCAAGACCTCCCCGCTCTGTCCCGACATGGTCGGCCTGGCGTTGTACGGCAGGTAGCCGACAATCGACTCGTACGCCGACGTCATTCCCTCACAGGTCCGCAACGTCTCGTAGGTCCGCGCGAGCGGATGCTCGACCAGAAGCTCGTCCTTCCTCTCCGCGCGGGCCGGGGGGATGACCGTGTGCTCGATGCCGAGCGCCCTGGCGATCCGCCCAGCGATGATCACGTCGGGATGGTCGCCCAGGCCGTTCGTGGTCGCGCGGAGCGGGATCCCGGCCGCGTGCAGCACCGCCGCGGCCAGCCTGCTGTCCCGGCCGCCGGTCAGCGCGAGATTGACCGGCTCGCCCGTCTCACGCAGTGGTTCGACCGTGGCCAGCAAAGCGTCCGCCAGGCCCCTGACGAGGATCTTGCGCTGCTTGCGCGTCGCGGGCGCGGGGGCTGCGGTCGGCAGCGGGGTCTCGGTGACCGTACGGCGGCCGCCCCTGACGGTGACCGTCGAGGACGGTGGCAGCGCGCTCACCCCCCGGTACGGCGTCTCGTCGGACAGGAAGTAGCCCTGGCGGATCATCGTCTGCAGCGCGAGGACGTCCCACTCGATCCGCTCGCCGAAGGCGGCGAGGCTGACCAGCAGCGCCCGGCTGCCGATCACGTACATGTCCGAGGTCTCCGCGTGGTAGACCGGGCAGACACGGTGGATCGCGGTGGCCGCGGACAGCTCCGTCCTGGTCGCGCGGAACACCGAGAAGCATCCGCCGACCGTCTCCGCGCTCAGTTCGGGGGCGCTCGCCAGCCGGTCGACCTCGCCGGGCACGGCCAAGTTGCCGTTCACCCCGGTCACCCTGTCGTGGCCGGTGGCCAGCAGTGGCGGCAGCCGGGAGTCGTCCGGCTCGTTGGTCCAGGCGAACATGGCGATGCCCGGCCTGTGCCACTCGCGGGGTCTGATGACCTCGGGGGGAACGGGGAAGGCGGTGTCGATCGCGGCCCGTACGGTGTTCAGTATCGCCTCAGGGATTCCGGCTCCTGGACGCTTTGCGGCCAGTCCGAGATACACGCGCATGATCCCGGATCATATGACGCGCTTTTTCATGACGAAGGCGGATTAACTACGAAAACGTAATCGGTATGAATGGGCACGGGCACATGTCCTGACCGGCCCCGAATCCCGGCCTAGGGGGCGGGGGAGGGTCCCGATCTGCGGAAAACCCGGTCACGCGCCGGGCACGGTTTGCACTCGCTTGGATCAAGCTCCCGGCGGGCGCGGAGGCGGGGTCGTCGTAGGAGGTGACAGACATCCTGTGAAGGCGACATTTCCGGAGGCGACATGAAACCGCGCGCGCTCGCCGTCGTTCTCGCCGTCCTTGTCCTGATGTTCGCGGCCGCTTGCGGCGCGTCGAACTCCTCAGGGGAGAGGGCGACGAACACCGAACCGAGAAACGGCACAGACCAGGCGGCGCCGTCCACAGCCCGGGAGCACGACACCGGCGTGACCGAGCGACAGGACACCACGGTCGACCAGATCTCCACCTTCGCCCTCGACGTGGACACCGCGTCCTACGGCTACGCCAAGCAAGTCCTGAAGGAGGGCAGGCTGCCGGAGCGGGACCGGGTCAGGCCGGAGGAGTTCGTCAACTCCTTCCGCCAGGACTACCGGGAACCGGAGGGCGACGGTTTCTCCGTGCAGATGGACGGCGCGCGGATGCCGGGCAACGGCACCGCGCTGCTCAGGGTCGGTCTGCGCACCCGCGCGGCGCAGGCGCAGGCCCGGCGCCCGGCGAACCTGACCTTCGTGGTCGACGTCTCCGGCTCGATGGGCGAGCCGGGCAGGCTCGACCTGGTCCGCGATGCGCTGCACGAGCTCATCGGCCAGCTCGGATCGGGAGACCAGATCTCCATCGTCGCCTTCAGCGACCAGGCGGAGGTCGTCCTGTCCATGACCCCGGCGACCGAGAAGGACGAGCTGAACGCGGCTGTCGAGCGGCTCGCCGTACAGGCCTCGACGAACCTGGAGGCGGGGCTGACCAGCGGGTACGCCGAGGCGGCCAAGGCCTTCAGACCGGTGGCGACCAACCGGGTCATCCTGCTCTCCGACGGCCTGGCCAACAACGGCGACACCAGCTGGCAGGGCATCCTGGAGCGGGTCGAGGAGAACGCGGGCAAGCAGATCACCCTGTTGTGCGTCGGTGTCGGCCGTGACTACGGCGACCAGCTGATGGAGCAGCTCGCGGACAACGGTGACGGCGCCGCCGTCTACGTCAGCTCGGTCGACGAGGCGCGCAAGGTGTTCGTCGAGCAACTCGCCACCACCCTCGACCTGCGGGCCCGCGACGCCAAGGCGCAGGTGGTTTTCAACCCCTCGACCGTTGAGTCCTATCACCTGATCGGCTACGAGAACCGGCGGATCGCGGCGGAGGACTTCCGCGACGACAGCAAGGACGGCGGCGAGGTCGGGCCTGGCCACTCGGTGACGGCCCTCTACGAGGTACGGCTGCGCGACGGCGCCTCGGGCCAGCTGGCCACGACGACCGTGCGCTGGCAGGACCCGGACACCCGTGACCCGGGGGAGGTCACCCGTTCCCTGGAGTCGGCCGATCTGGCGGCCTCGCCGTGGCGCGAGCCGTCGCCGAGGTTCCAGGTGGACGTGGCCGCGGCGTCCTTCGCCGAGTATCTCCGCACCGGCGAGACGCTGGCCGGGACCGGGGTGGGAGAACTCGCCGAGCACGCCGCCTGGTTGGCGGCCTCGACGGAGGACCCCGCGGTGACCGAGCTCGCGGACCTGATCACCCGCGCCCTGTCGCTCCGCTGACCGGAGGGCGGCCCCGCCTCCCTCCGGTTCCGGTGGTGCCGCTCCGTGCTCCGCCCCGATGATTACGGAGTAGGGCGCGATGTCCTATACACTGGCGTGGTGCCGCTGGGCGAGAGCCGGGCGGCATCACGCAGCACCTGAGGGGCTATGGCGCAGCTGGTAGCGCGCCTCCATGGCATGGAGGAGGTCTGGGGTTCGAATCCCCATAGCTCCACTCCAGGGTCGTTCTCAAA
>NZ_JBFBCE010000127.1:0-20260 GCF_040689595.1 Streptosporangium sp. NPDC051023
CTATGATCGCGGCCTTCAGCAGGGTCTTACGGCTGATGCCCCTGGTCTCATTCTCATCGTCGACGTCTTCGACGGGGTAGTTCTCATCGTCCACAATGGCCTCCTTGGCCTTCGGGGGGGTCGTGCCCGGCCGGTGTTGCCGACCGCGCACGGCGCCGACGAGGCCGGAGGGAGCCGGCTATGTGCGATGCCGCTGCGGGCGGACTGACCAAACCTGGCAGCCTGGACTGGACCAAAGCTGACACTGCGCGAGAGTGGGTTGAACCCCACAGTTTTCTATAACTTCACGATATGGACCTTTTCTGAGTAAGAGCCCAGGTCAAGACATTTGCAGATGGTTTTCATCTCACAAGCCCTATTTATGGACAGTACTAAATTGCCAGTCACGGGTGTCCGTAATAGGGTGACGGATCGGCTGACTCCCCACGTGACGTCGGCGATGTGTCCCGCCCTGCCACGACGCGCCTGGGCCGTTCCACCTGGAACGCGCACTGAAAGCCATTTCATCCGGGCCTCGCGCGGATGCCGCGCGGACGGGAAACGGGGCGGACGGAGGGGGCAGGGGATTGTCCGGAGTGATGGTCGTCGAGGTGCCGCAATGGCAGGGGTCGTCCTCGGCCACCGCCCGCAGACTGCAGGAGGGGGCGGCGCTGCCGGCCGCCCTGATTCCCGGCGCGGAACGGGTGCGTGTGCGGCCCGGCGGGACGCCGGCAGAGACGGCGGCACGGACCCGGGCAGCACTCTCCCGCGCCAAGGGCCGTCTCGTCGTCACGGTCGGAGGGGACTGCGGCGTCGAGCTCGAACCGGTGGCCGCCGCGGTACGGCGCCACGGCGACCGGCTCGCGGTGGTGTGGTTCGACGCCCACGGTGACCTGAACACACCGCGGTCGTCCCCGTCCGGCGCCTTCCACGGCATGGTGCTGCGCACGCTGCTCGGGGACGGGCCGCCCGACTCGAACGGCGGGCCGCCGCCGCCTGGCCCGCCACGGTCACCGAGGAGCGCGAGGGCTGGCCGCTCCGGCGCACTCCCGGGGTGAACAGGCAGCGCAGCAACTCCGCGCTGCCTCCGTTCCCCGGCTCCCGCGGGGTCAGCCACGCGGAGAAGTTCTACGGCGAACGCGGCATGCCGGTCCGCGTCCAGGTCAGCCCCGCGGAAAACCTCGGCGAGCTGGACATGTCCCTGGCGGCCATGGGCTACCGGCGCGGCGGCACGACCTCCGTGCTCACAGCCGCGGCCGAGGACAAGGTGTTCCGGCACCGCCGGGAACGCGTTTTCCACATGGCCCCTGACAGGATGTTGACGGCCCGGAGTGGTCGGATTATCTTTTTCTTTAAAGAAACTTTCCTAACCATAAATGCGCTGGTCTGCGACGGCAGCCTCACCGCCCCGTCTCCAAAGGCGAACGACGGGCCCCGGCACGCGCATGACGTCCTCGTTCCGTCTCCCTCCGAGCCTCGGACGGCCGCGATCTCGGCGCGGACCTCCGCGGCAGGCGACACATATGACGTTCACCCCCAGGAGTCATGCATGAATGCCAGAAAACGGGTCTCCGCCGCCTGCGCGACCGCGCTCCTGACCGCCGCGATGGTCACCGGGGCCGCCTCCAGCGCCTCCGCCGCCCCGATCGGCTGCAGCTACGAGGTCAACACCTCAACCCTGACGGCCAGCAGCTACTGCTCGGGCGGCACGGGCGAGCACCGCGTCTTCGTTCTGCAGAAGCACTTCCTGGCGGAGGTCGGCTACATCCCGATCTACAGCGACTGGGCACCCGCGGGAACGGTCTCCTCCACCCACATCACCGCCCACCAGATCATCAGCGTCCAGGTCCAGACACGCTGACGTCCCGCTCACCGGCCGTGCCTCCGTCCGGCGCGGGCACGGCCGTACCCACTCACCGCACGGGAGAGACACAGGAGAGACACCGGAGAGGACGGGGACACGAAGACAATCGTCATCCCGGCCGGGAGACCTGCGGGAAAGAGGTAGCGAGAACGGATACTTGGTCCAGATATGCCGCCCCGCGCGCTGATTCGACCAGTATGATCAACGCGCTGGCCTTCGTCGACGGAGGAGTCGCGGTGACGGAGTTGGAACGTGTTCCCCCGGGCGTCGATCCGAGCGTCCCCAGCTCGGCCCGCGTCTACGACTACCTTCTGGGGGGCAAGGACAATCTCGCGGTCGACCGGGCCTTCGCGGAACGGCTCCTGGCGGTGGCCCCCGACGCCCGGCTGGCGGCCAGGGCCAACCGCGACTTCCTGATCAGGGCCGTGCGGTTCATGGCGAGGCTGGGCATCCGGCAGTTCATCGAGCTGGGCACAGGCATACCCACCTTCCCCAGCGTGCACGAGACGGCGCACGCGATCGCCCCGGAGACCACGGTGGTCTACGTCGACTACGACCCGGTCGTGCGCCTGCACGCCGAGGTGCTGCTGTCCAGCGGCAAGAACGTGACGAGCGTCCAGGCGGACGTCCGCAGGCCCCGTGACATCATCGAGGACCCGGAGGTCACCCGGCTGATCGACTTCTCGGAGCCGGTCGGCCTGCTCATGGTGGGGGTGCTGCACTTCGTCACCGACGAGGAGGACCCCGCGGGCATCATCGCGGAGTTCGCCGACCGGATGGCGGCGGGCAGCCACCTGGCGATCTCGCACGCGATGGCCGAGAGCGCGCCGGAGGCGCGTGCCCAGCTGAGGACCGCGGCGGCCGACTCCCCCATTCATTCCGTCCTCCGCTCCCACGACGAGGTGCTCGCCCTGTTCAACCGGTTCGAGCTGCTGGACCCCGGCCTGGTCCCCGTGCAGAACTGGCGCAACGACGACGGGCTCCCGCTGTTCCCCGACAACGAGCCGCTCCGGATCAGGATCGACGGCGCCGTAGGCCGCCTGGAACGGCCGGAAACGGGAGGCAGCCGGTGAGGGTCGCCGTCGTCGGAGGAGGCATCGGCGGCCTGACCGCCGCCCTGTTGCTGAGACAGGCGGGCGTCGAGGTCACCGTCTATGAACAGGCCGCCGAGCTGCGGGAGGTCGGCGCGGGCATCATCGTCGCCCCCAACATGGTGCGCCCCCTGGTGCGGGCGGGGGTCGGGGAAGGTCTGGCCGACTTCGCCGTGAGGCTGGAGGCCGCCTGGGAGCTCCGGCGCTGGCAGGACGGGCGCGTGCTGTTCTCCCAGCGGATGGGGGCGGAGTGCCGCAGGCTGTACGGCGTCGACTGTTACGTCGCGCACCGAGCCGACCTGCTCGCCATGCTGGTGGAGGCGCTGCCGCAGGAGGTGGTGCGGCTCGACCGGCGGCTGACCGGTCTGCGGCAGGACGACCGGGAGGTCGAGCTGACCTTCACCGACGCCGCGGGACGGGAGAGCAAAGGCATCGCGGACGCGGTCGTCGGCGCCGACGGGATCCACTCCTCGGTACGGCCCTCGATCGTGACGGAGGCGCCGGCGCGCTTCTCCGGGTTGTGCGCCTACCGCTGCCTGGTCCCGGCCTCCGACGCGCCCGGCCTGGCGGTCAGGCCGGTGCAGACGATCTGGCTCGGGCCCGGCAGGCACTTCGTGCACTACCCGATCAGCGGGGGACGGCTGATCAACGTCGTCGCGATCGTGCCCGCGGGCGACTGGCGGCTTGAGTCGTGGACGGCGGACGGCCGGCTCGAGGACCTCGCGCGGGAGTTCGAGCCGTGGGACCCCCGGCTCAGACAGCTGATCGCTGCCGCGTCGGACACCAAGCGCTGGGCCCTGTACGATCGCAGCCCCCTGGAACGCTGGACCGACGGACGGATCACCCTGCTCGGGGACGCCGCCCACGCGATGCTGCCCTTTTTAGGTCAGGGCGCCTGCCAGGCGGTCGAGGACGCGGCGGTCCTGGCGGAGTGCCTGCGGGCCGCGACGCCGGAGACGGCGGCGCGGGCGCTGCTGCGTTACGAGGAGATCCGCAGGCCGAGAGCGTCGCAGGTCCAGCTGATGAGCCGGGGACGCGAGGTGCAGAACCACCTGCCCGACGGCCCCGCCCAGCGGGAGCGCGACGCGGCCTTCGCCGACGGGGATCCGCTGCGGCAGAACGCCTGGCTGTACGGCCACGAGGCGGAACCGGACCTGGTCGGCTGATCCGTCCCGGGGAGGGGCTGCGCCGTCCCGCCCGTTCCGCGGAACCGGAGGGTGCGCGCCCCGCCCGCGGGCAGGTGTGGCGTACCGGTGCGGGGACGGCTCCGGGCCGCCCCCGCGGGTTCAGCCGGTGACCTCGACGCCCTTCCAGAAGGCCACCCGTCCCTTGATCTGGGCCGCCGCCTCCTTGGGCTCCGCGTAGTACCAGACGGCGTCCGGGTTCTCCTCGCCCTCGACGTGCAACGTGTAGTAGTTCGCCGTTCCCTTCCAGTGGCAGGCCGTTGTCGTCTCCGACGGCCTCAGGTAATGGGGGGAAACCGACTCGATCGGGAAGTAGTGGTTGCCCTCCACGATCACGGTTTCATCGCTTTCCGCGATGACCTCACCGTTCCAGCGCGCAGTAGCCATGCGCCAAGGCTCGCACACCACGATCCCGGGTGACCACCGCTCGCTTGCTCCGCCTGCCGTACCCGCAGCTCAGTGCCGGAACAGGTCCAGCAGTTCCTCGCCCCTGCGGGTACGGATGATCCACACCTCGCGTCCCCGTCGTTCACGGCTGACCAGGCCCGACGCCACCAGCCGCTCACAGTGGTAGGTGATCGCGCTGGGCACCATCCCCGCCCCCGCCGCCAGAGCGCTCATCGTCGTCGGCTGCCCCAGAGCGTGCAGCAGTCCCGCGCGCACCGGCCCCACCAGCGCGGACAGCTCGTCGGCCGCCCGTCTGTCCGGCCCCCGCCACAACGCGTCCGCTCCCGGCACCGGGTAGGCGATCCACACCACATCCGGATGGTCCAGGTTCACGATCACGGCGTCGCGCCCGGCCAGCATCGGGACCAAGACCATCCGACGGTCGCCGAGGTCGTATCGGCTCGGCTCCAGGTCCGCGATCAGCAGCCCGTCCTCGCCGTACCTGATCCGCTCGCTCAGCGAGCTCAGCAGCACGTCGAGGCCGCCCCTGACCACCGCGGTCCCGATACGCTCGATCTCCCGGTCCAGCAGAGGCCTGGCCTGTTGCCACAACGGGCCCGTCGCACCCCACACGTCCCCGAGCGCCGCCGCGTACCCCGTGAGCCAGCGCTTCGGCCGCTCCGCGGCGGAGCGCCAGTGCTCCGGCACACGCTGCCCGCCGAACGCCTGCTCAAGATCGGCGATCAGGCGTTCCTCCGGCACCTCGCGCAGCAGGTCGATCTGCGACTTGACCGAGAAGTCCCCGATCGGCGTCTGCGGGATCACGCTGTCGGGCACGACCGAGTATCCCGGGGCTCCCAGCGGCCTGACCACTTCTCTTCCCTGGGGGCTCACCGCCTCCCGCACCCTACGCCGCAACGGCTCGGGCAACCCCCGACGCCGCCCCGCCAGCGCGTCGGCGATCACCGCCAGCGCCGTCACATTCGGCGAGATCGAGACCGAGACCCTTGGCATCGAGGAAACCCGAAGCTCGCTCCAGACCCGTACGCCCACATTTGTCGCCCCCACCTTAGAAACCCTAGCCAGCAAAACCCCAGAAGCCTCAATACTTCACAAAAGCTGGAATCATGCTCCAGGTACAGGGCCGTCCGCACCGCCTTCACCGGCGGCACGCCACCGTACGGCAAAGCCGTGCCAGGCCGGGGTTCGACCGTCCTTCCCCGGGCACGCGGTACACATGCGCGTAGTAGTCGTAGGCGGCACGGGGAACGTGGGCACGAGTGTCGTGTCCGCCCTCGTGGCCGACCAGAACGTCACATCCGTCGTCGGCCTGGCCCGCAGGCTGCCCGACTGGCGCCCGAGCAAGACCACCTGGCACGCCGTGGACGTCACGACCCGGGATCTGGCACCGTACTTCGCCGAAGCCGACGCGGTCGTGCACCTGGCGTGGCTGTTCCAGCCGACGCACGACCCGGTGACGACCTGGCGGGCGAACATCCTGGGCAGCTCACGCGTCTTCGAGGCCGTGGCCGGGCAGGGTGTGCCCGTCCTGGTGTACGCCTCCTCCGTCGGCGCCTACTCCTCCGGCCCGAAGGACCGTCCCGTCGGCGAGGACTGGCCGACCGACGGCTGGCCCGGCGCGGCGTACGGCAGGGAGAAGGCGTACGTGGAGCGCCTGCTCGACGTGTTCGAACGGGATCATCCCGCCACCAGGGTCGTACGGCTGCGTCCCGGCTTCATCTTCAAACGGGAGTCGGCGACCGAGCAGCGGCGCCTGTTCGGCGGTCCTCTCGTGCCCCAGCGCCTGGCGCGGCCCGGCCTGATCCCCTTCGTCCCGGACACCCCGGGACTCAGGTTCCAGGCGGTGCACGGCGACGACGTCGGCGAGGCCTACCGCCTGGCGGTCACCCGTCCGGCGTCCGGCGCCTTCAACATCGCCGCCGATCCCGTGATCGACCCGCCCGCGCTGGCCGAGCTGCTCGGCGCCAGACTGGTCCCCGTCTCCGGGTGGGCGCTCAGGAGCGCCGCCGCCGTGGCCTGGCACCTCCGTCTGATTCCCGCCTCACCCGGTCTGGTCGACCTGGTGCTCAGAATGCCGATCATGGACGTCACCCGCGCCCGCGACGAGCTGGGCTGGCGTCCCCGCCACACGGCGCTCGACGCCCTGCGGGAGTTGCTGGAAGGCCTTCGCACGTCGGCGGGCATGGACACCCCGCCGCTCTCTCCCGAGACGGGCGGGCCCGCCAGGCCGGGCGAGGTGCGGGCCGGGGCCGGGACCTGGCCGTGAGAGACCGCTGAGGTGGCCGCGAAAAACAAGGGAGTGCCGCCGCTTTGCCGTTTCATCGGAGTCCGCCGGGTATAGCCGCCCTGCGCCGAGGCATCTTGGGTCCGGCGTCACAACGGGAGGACGCATGACCGGCGACAGCCGCACGGAAAAGGACCGGCAACTGGACCAGGCCAGGGTCGACTACCAGGACACCGCCCTGACCACCGACCAGGGCATCCGGGTCGACGACACCGACAACTCTCTGAAGGCGGGCGAGCGCGGCCCGACGCTGATGGAGGACTTCCACTTCAGAGAGAAGATCACCCACTTCGACCACGAGCGGATCCCCGAGCGGGTGGTACACGCGCGCGGCGCGGGGGCCTACGGATACTTCGAACCCTATGACGACTCGCTGGCCGCCTACACGACCGCGGAGTTCCTCACCACGCCGGGCCTACAGACCTCGGTGTTCACCCGCTTCTCCACCGTGGCCGGATCGCGTGGCTCGGCGGACACCGTGCGGGACGTGCGTGGTTTCGCCGTCAAGTTCTACACCCGGCAGGGCAACTTCGACCTCGTCGGCAACAACATGCCGGTCTTCTTCATCCAGGATGGCGTCAAGTTCCCCGACTTCGTGCACGCGGTGAAGCCCGAGCCGCACAACGAGATCCCGCAGGCCTCCTCGGCGCACGACACCCTGTGGGACTTCGTGCAGCTCCAGCCGGAGACCACGCACATGATGATGTGGCTGATGTCGGACCGAGCGCTGCCCCGCAGCTACCGGATGATGCAGGGCTTCGGCGTGCACACCTTCCGTCTTGTGGACGCCTCGGGGCGGGGCACGTTCGTGAAGTTCCACTGGAAACCCGGGCTCGGCGTGCACTCGCTGGTCTGGGACGAGACCCAGAAGATCGCCGGGAAGGATCCCGACTTCAACCGCAGAGACCTGTGGGAGGCGATCGTGAACGGCGACTTCCCCGAATGGGAGCTGGGCGTCCAGCTCGTGCCCGAGGAGGACGAGCTCTCCTTCGACTTCGACCTGCTCGACGCCACCAAGATCATTCCCGAGGAGCAGGTGCCGGTACGCCCCGTCGGGCGCCTGGTCCTCGACCGCAATCCGGACAACTTCTTCGCGGAGACCGAGCAGGTCGCCTTCCACCTCGGCAACGTGGTGCCAGGCATCGACTTCAGCAACGACCCGCTGCTGCAGGCCAGGCTGTTCTCCTACCTCGACACCCAGCTGATCAGGCTCGGCGGCCCGAACTTCCCGCAGATCCCGGTCAACCGGCCGATCGCCGAGGTGCGCAACAACCAGCGTGACGGCTACCACCAGTCGGCCATCTCCCGGGGCCAGGCGAGCTACAACCCCAACTCCCTCGGCGGCGGCTACCCGCTGCCCGGCGGCGAGGGCGCCTACACGCACTACCAGGAGCGGGTTGACGGAAACAAGATCCGCAGGCGCAGCGAGAGCTTCGCCGACCACTACGGCCAGGCCACCCTGTTCTGGAACAGCATGGCCGGTTGGGAGAGGAGGCACATCGTCTCCGCCTTCCGCTTCGAGCTCGGCAAGGTCGAGCACGCCCACATCCGCGAGGGCGTGATCCGCAACCTGAACAACGTCGACCACGAGCTGGCCGTACAGGTCGCCGAGGGCATCGGGGCCGAGCCTCCGGAAAGCGCCGCGACGCCCAACCACGGCCGCAGCTCGCCCGCCCTCAGCCAGGACAGCGACCCGGTACGGAGCGTCGCGACCAGGAAGATCGCCATCCTCGCCGCGGACGGCGTGGACACCGCGCAGGTCGAGAGCGTGCGCGACGCGCTCAACGGCATGGGGGCGACCTGCGAGGTGCTCGCCGCGCTGGGCGGCACGGTGCGGGGCGAGAACGGCGAGCGGCTCGAGGTGACGCGCCCGCTGACCACTGTGGCCTCCGTACTGTACGACGCGGTGCTGGTGCCCGGGGGGAAGCGGAGCGTCCAGACGCTGACCGAGGACGGCGACGCCCTGCACTTCGTCTCGGAGGCGTTCAAGCATGGCAAGGCCGTCGGCGCCGTGGGCGCGGGGGCGGAGCTGCTCGAAGCCGTCGGGGTCGAGCCGGGCTCGCCGCCGGGAGTGGTCGTCGAGACGCGGGGGGATCTGGATGGTTTCGCCGGCGCCTTCGCCGAGGCGGTCGCGGCGCACCGCCACCCTGACCGCCCCACCGAGCGGATATCCGCGTGAGCGCCGGGGACCCGTACGCGGGCACACGGCCCCGTACGGGTCCCCGGCTCTCACAGGTGACAGGGGCCGACCGGCGGCCAGGAGCCGGATATGACACACGCCTGCGACGGATCCGGGCATCACGCACGGGACTCCTCAGCCCTCGACGGTACGGCGCCGCCCGGCTGAACCCGGACGGCCCGGGGGATCACCTGGCCCTGCGCCTCAACGCCGACATGGCCGCCCTGCGCTCGTCCGGAGTGGTCCCGCCCCACACTCCGTACATCTGATGGGTGTTCAGGGCGTACTCCAGGCAGCGGCGCTGCACCGGGCAGCGGCGGCACACGGCCTTGGCCTGCTCATACTGCTCCCGCCCGGGCCCCTCAGCGGAGACGGGGAAGAAAAGCTCGGGATCCTCGCTGAGACAGGAGGAGCGGCGCGACCAATGGATGATGGGGATGACGTTGCCCTGAATAGACATAGGCGATCCAATGACGGTGAGGAAGCTCGACGGATGGCGACCCGGCTTCTGGATCGGGTGCCCGCAAAAAAGCACATTCATACCTTTTCGGAGGAAAAATCAGGGCGTCTTGACCTTGGGTTTCCCTGAAAAGCGGGTGTCAGGAGGCGCGTGGCGCCCCCGTCCGAGGCACGCCGACGTCGATCACGTGCCCCGTTCCACGGGTGGTCACCGCGCTCGCCTCCTCGTCGAGCGGCGCCCCGAAGGTCCCGCCGTACAGACTCGGGCCACCGGAGGCGGATGCGTCAGGCACCGCCTCCCGTCTCCCCCGGACCCGCGCGAGCAGCGATCAGCTCCCGCACGGGGTCAGCCTCCGACGACCACCCGCTCGTCGGGGACGCAGTGGGTCATCTTCAGGCCGGACACGTCGCGCGGCCCGTTCTTGCCCAGGTTGGACAGCCGCTCGCGGTCCTCCTCGGTCAGGTCCTGGTTCGCCAGCGGCTCCAGGTGGGCGACGTCCTCGGGACTGATTCCGAGCCCCTCACCAACCCGCCTGCCGAGCTCGTCCTCGACCAGCAGGAAGTGCCAGACCATGCGTTCCTGGACGGGCCGCCCCGCCTGGGACAGCATGGTGACGAGGTTCAGCACGAGGTCGTCGCGCTCCCACCGCTCCATCAGCAGATAGCGCTGCCCGGCCTGCCGGTAGTCGTCGGTCCTGGGAATGCGCTTGCGGGTCAGCCGCCCTGAGACGATGGGACCCTGTTCGTCGTGGGTGGGGTAGCTCCCCTCGCGTAGCCCTCCGGTAATGGACGGCTCGTAGTTGACGTGCGGGTTCTCCCCCGTTCCGTCGACGCGGTAGGTCATCTGCCCGTCGCGCTGGTTGGTTCGCACCTCGGCGTTCTTGGCCTGGTTCACCGGTAGCTGCAGGTAGTTCGGCCCCACCCGGTGACGCTGGGTGTCGCTGTAGGAGAAGGTCCGCCCGACCAGCATCTTGTCGTCGGAGAAGTCGAGCCCGTCGATCAGGACGCCGGTGCCGAACGATATCTGCTCGTTTTCCGCGAAATTGTTCGCCACCGTACGATCGAGGACCATCCGGCCGACCGGCAGGGCCGGGAAGTCGTTCTCCGGCCATACCTTGGTGTCGTCCAGCGGGTCGAAGTCCAGCTCCGGATGCTCGTCGTCGGTCATGATCTGCACCAGGAGCTCCCACTCGGGGAAGTCACCGCGGTTGATCGCCTCGTGCAGGTCCTTGGTCGCGTGCCCGAGCTCCTGCGCCTGTACGGCCGCCGCGTCCTGCGCGGTCATGCTCCGCACGCCCTGTTTCGGCATCCAGTGGTACTTCACCAGACGCGTCACGCCCTGTTCGTTCACCCACTTGTAGGTGTTGACCCCGAAGCCCTGCATGTGCCGGTAGTCCGCCGGGATGCCGCGCGGGCTGAAGAGGTTGACCAGCATGTGCATGCTCTCCGGCGTCTGCGACATGAAGTCGAAGATCCGCCCCGGCTCCTGCCTGAACGTCACCGGGTCGGGCTTGAGCGAGTGGATGACGTCGGGGAACTTGATGGCGTCCCTGATGAAGAAGACGGCCAGGTTGTTGCCGACGAGATCCCAGTTGCCGTCCTCGGTGTAGAACTTCACCGCGAACCCGCGCGGGTCGCGCGCCGCCTCCGAGGAGTCCCTGCCCCCGATCACCGTGGAGAACCGCACGGCCAGATCGGTGCGCTTGCCCGCCTCCTGGAACAGCTTCGCCCTGGTGTAACGGCTGATCGGCTCCTCTCCCAGCCTGCCGTACGCCTCGAAGTACCCGTAGGAGGTCACTCCTCTGGCGTGGACCACCCGCTCGGGGATCCGTTCCCGGTCGAAGTGGCTGATCTTCTCCAGGAACTGGTAGTTCTCCAGCGTCGCCGGGCCTCGCGCGCCGACCGTGCGCTGGTTCTGGTTGTCGTAGACCGGGTGTCCCTGCCGATTGGTCAGCACCGGGCGCTCGTCACCCTGCCGCGGCCCCATGCTCGACACGTCCGTCATAGTTGACGCTTCCTTCCGTGCGGCGGTCACTTCCGGCGTACCACACTCTTTCGGTACACCTAGCTCCATATCCGACAAAGAGCGTCTTATAGCCGGTAGGGGAAAAATCTCCACAAGAAGGAAGGTCGCCTGAACACCGGCGGCTCTTTGTAGGGTCGTGGCCATGACCCTGCGCGTAGTGATCGCCGACGACGAGGACCTGATTCGTGTGGGTCTGCGGATCATCATCGATTCCGAGCCCGGACTCACCGTCGTCGGTGAGGCCGCGGACGGAGCGGAAGCCCTGAGCGTGGTGCGCGAGCTGCGCCCCGACGTGGTGCTGATGGACGTGCGGATGCCGGGGGTCGACGGCATCCAGGCCACCAGACGGCTGGTCTCGCTTCCCGAACCGCCCAAGGTCGTCGTGGTCACCACCTTCGGCAACGACGACTACGTCTACGAGGCGCTGCGGGCGGGGGCGAGCGGTTTCCTGCTCAAGCGGACCCGTCCCGACGAGTTGGTCAGGGCGATCAAGACCGTGGCCACCGGCGACTCCCTGCTGTTCCCCTCCGCCATCCGCGCCCTCGCCACCCCGCACGCGGGCGGCAGGACGGTCCCCGGTATCGACCGGCTGACCTCACGCGAGGGCGACGTCCTGCGCCTGATGACCCGCGGCCTGTCGAACGGCGAGATCGCCGCCGAGCTGGTCGTCAGCATGGAGACGGTCAAGACGCACGTGAGCAACGTACTGGCCAAGCTTGAGGCCCGCGACCGCACCCAGGCCGTCATCGCCGCCTACGAGTCGGGCTTCGTCTCGCCTCACTGAGCCGCCCTCGTTCCCGGACCGGCCCGTCAGATGGGGGCACCGTCGTTCTCGTCGCCCTGTCGTGGCCCGGGGCTTCCCGTCCCGCTCTCCGAGGGGGACGGCGAGGGCGTCGGCTGCCCCGGCTCCGTGGTCGCGGGGACCGGCGGCGGGGTCGGCACGAACGTCGTCTGCGGCAACGGCCTCGGCGGCGGCGCCCCCTCCTCCTGTCTGCGCAGCAACAGCAGGACCATCACCGCGAGCAGCACCAGCAGCACGGTGAGCGCGGCTCCCGCGAGGATCACCGAGCGGCGGGTCTCGACCGGCGGCGGCGCGCCCTTCGGCGGAGCGGGCAGCGCGGGAGAGCGGTCGCTCACCCAGTGCGGCGCGAAGTCGGGGCCGTGCTGCTCGCCGATCAGCGTGCCGCGCACCAGCACCGGCTCAAGGAACCGCTCCGCCCCCGCCCTGTTCGGTTCGTACGGCGTCGCCACCCACGGCGCGCTCCCGCCGTCCATGGCCAGCACCTGCGGTGTCACGTCCGCGACCGCGGTACGGCCGCGCGCCGCCCTGGCCATCCAGCCCCGCATCCCCGAGCGGCTCGCCGTCGCCTCGCGGATCCCGGTGACGAACCGGTCGCGGGCCGCGGGGTCGAGCGCGGCGCCCCTGGTGAGCACCGCGACGGAGACGGCCCTGCCGTCCGCCCCCTGCCCGAGGTAGACCAGCCCGGCCGGCCCGACCCTAAGGCGGGCCTGCAGGACGAAGGGCCCGAGCTGGGGCGGGTCACCGTACTGGAGCGGACTGGCCACGCCTGCCATGAAAGCACACGGCGGGCACGACGGCCCGTCCACATGGACGCCGTTGTGGGTACGAACAGGAAATGGGGACCCGGCCAGCCGTGCGACTCGGCATTTCATTTGGTGGAATATCAACATGACCGTCGCGGAAGAACTGCCGAGCGAGATCGACACCGCGCTGCTGCGCGAGGCCCTGACCGAGGTCCGGCGGGTCATCGTCGGCCAGGAGCACATGGTCGAGCGGCTGCTCGTCGCCTTGCTCGCCCGCGGTCACTGCCTGCTCGAAGGCGTGCCCGGCGTCGCCAAGACCCTGGCGGCCTCCACCCTGGCCACCGTGGTCGGCGGTGACTTCGCCCGCATCCAGTTCACCCCCGACCTCGTCCCCAGCGACATCGTGGGAACCCGGGTCTACCACCCCTCCCGCGAGGCCTTCGACGTCGAGCTCGGGCCCGTGTTCGTCAACTTCCTGCTGGCCGACGAGATCAACCGCGCCCCGGCCAAGGTCCAGTCGGCGCTGCTCGAGGTCATGGCCGAGCGCCAGGTGACGCTGGCTGGGCGGACCCACCCGCTGCCGAAGCCGTTCATCGTGCTGGCCACCCAGAACCCCATCGAGTCGGAGGGCGTCTACCAGCTGCCCGAGGTCCAGCGTGACCGGTTCCTGTTCAGGGTCCGCGTCGCCCACCCCAACGCCCACGAGGAGCTGGAGATCCTGCACCGGATGAGCGTGACCCCGCCTACCCCGAAACCCGTGCTCGACCCCGGGCGGCTGATCGCGCTGCAAGCGGCGGCGGACCAGGTCTCGGTGCACCAGCTGGTCGCCGACTACGTGGTCCGGCTGGTGATGGCGACCCGCTCCCCCGCCGAGTACGGCCTGGCGGAGCTGGAGGACAACATCGAGATCGGGGTCAGCCCCCGCGCCACGCTCGGCCTGGTTTCCGCCGGGCGCGGCCTGGCCCTGCTCAGGGGCCGCGACTACCTGCTTCCCGACGACGTCCGGGACGTGGCCGTCGACGTGATGTCCCACCGGCTGATGCTCACCTTCGACGCGCTGGCGGACGGGGTGAACCCGGAGGACGTGGTCAGGCAGGTGCTGGCCGCCGTACCGCCGCCTCTGGTCGTGTGGAACCAGGGACCCCGGTGACGGGCGTCATGAGCGCTTCCGAGCAGGCCCTGCGCCGGCTCGAATTGACCATCGTCAAGCGCCTCGACGGGCTGCTGCACGGCTCCTACGAGGGGCTTCTTCCCGGCCCCGGCAGCGAGTTCGGCGACAGCAGGGTCTACGTCCCCGGTGAGGACGACATTCGCAGGATGGACTGGGCGGTGACCGCCCGCACGACCGTCCCGCACGTGCGCGACCTGATCGCCGACCGGGAGCTGGAGACCTGGGCGCTGGCCGACCTGTCGCCCAGCATGGACTTCGGCACGGCCGGGATGGAGAAGAGGGACCTGGTCGTGGCCGCGATCGGCGCGGTCGGCTTCCTGACGGGCCGGATCGGCAACCGGTTCGGCGCGTATGTCCTGCACGACGAGTACATCCACCGGATGCCCGCACGAGGCGGCAAGCCCGCCCTGTACGGCCTGCTGCACTCGCTGATGGACGCCCCCAGAGGTCGCCCCGTCGCGGGGGCCCCAGACCTGGCAGAGGCGATCGAGGTGCTCGCCTCCGCGCGGCGGCGCCGGGGCCTGCGGGTGGTCGTCTCCGACTTCCTCGACGCCGAGCCGACCCTCGACCCGGACGTCGAACTGCCCTGGGAGCGGCCGATCCGCCGCCTGGCCGCCCGCCACCAGGTGCTGGCCATCGAGGTGATCGACCCGCGCGAGCTCGAGCTGCCACCGGTCGGCCTGGTCACCCTGACCGACCCCGAGTCGGGCCGCGACCGCAGGATCCGCCTGACGGCCAAGGTGCGCGCCGCCTACGCGCGCGCGGCCGCGGCGCAGCGGGCGACCACCCAGCTGGCGCTGCGCCGCTGCGGGGTCGCGCATCTGGTGCTGCGCACCGACCGCGACTGGATCGCGGACATCGCGCAGTTCGTCCTGCGGCAGCGGCGCATGGCACACCTGGCGCACCGGCCCCCCACCTCAGGAGTGGCCAGATGACCTTCCTCTCACCGGCGTGGCTGTGGCTTTTCGCCGTGCTCGCCCTGGTCGTCGCGGGTTACGTGGCCGCCCAGTTCGCCCGGCGGCGCTATGCCGTGCGTTTCACCAACCTGCCGCTGCTCACGCTGGTCGCCCCCTCGGGGCCCGACTGGCGCAGGCACGTGGCCCCGGTGCTGTTCCTGCTGATGATGAGCCTGCTGATCGTCGGCGCCGCCCGGCCCGCCGACTCCGTGCGAGTACCGCGCGACCGCGCGACGATCATCATCGCGCTGGACGTCTCGCTGTCGATGGAGGCCGCCGACGTCCCGCCGAACAGGCTGACCGCCGCGAAGGAGGCGGCCCAGAAGTTCGTCAGGGACCTGCCTGAGCGTTTCAACGTCGGGGTGGTCGCCTTCGCACGCTCGGCTTCGGTCGTGGTCTCCCCGACCACCGACCACCAGGCGGTCGCCACCTCGCTCGGCACCCTGACCACCAGGGCGGGCACCGCCATCGGCGAGGCGGTCTTCAGCTCGATCGACTCCATCCGCTCCTTCGACCAGCAGGCGGTCACCGACCCGCCGCCCGCCGCGATCGTGCTGCTGTCCGACGGCGACAACACCTCGGGCCGGTCGGTCGCCGAGGCGATCGAGGCGGCGATGGGCGCGCGTGTCCCGGTCTCCACGATCGCCTACGGCACCCAGGAGGGCACCGTCTCGATCGACGGGCGTGACGTGAACGTGCCGGTGAACAAGAACACCTTGCAGACCCTGTCGGACGGCACCTCGGGACGGGCCTACGAGGCCGAGTCGAGCAGCCAGCTCCGGGAGGTCTACGAGCAGATCGGCACCTCGCTCGGCTACCGGACGGTCAACCAGGAGATCAGCCAGTGGTTCGTCGTCGCGGCGATCGTCACCGGGCTGCTGGTCGCCTCCGCGGCGGGGCTGCTGGGGTCGCGACTGCCCTGACCCGCTCCCCGCCGTTGGTAACGTTCTACGACGTGGCCCATTACTTCGAGGAGCGTCCCGAGACCGCCAGCCGTCCCGGCCTGGTCACGCTCGTACTCCCCGACCTTCACCTGAGACTGGAGACCGACAGCGGGGTCTTCTCCCCGGAACGGATCGACCAGGGCACCCGGATCCTGCTGGAGAGCGTGCCCGCTCCTCCCCCCGAGGGCGACCTGCTCGACCTGGGCTGCGGCTACGGGCCGATCGCGCTGACGATGGCCTCGCGCGCTCCCCTGGCGACCGTGTGGGCGGTCGACGTCAACCGCAGGTCGGTCGAGCTGTGCGCGCGGAACGCAAAGGCCGCCGCCCTTGACAAAGTAAGGTCGGTGCATGTGGACGAGGTGCCGCCCGAGGTCCGCTTCTCCGCCATCTGGTCGAACCCGGCGATCCGCATCGGCAAGACCGCGATGCACGAGATGCTGGCCCGCTGGTTGTCGCGGCTGACACCGGACGGCGTCGCCCACCTGGTCGTCCAGAAGCACCTGGGCTCCGACTCCCTGCAGCGCTGGCTGAACGAGCAGGGCTGGCCCGCGGAGCGCGCCGCCTCCCGGTCCTCCTACCGGATTCTCCGGGTCGGCGCCCGCGCGGCGGCCCAGGAGCGGTGAGCGGGCCGATGGACGCGCGGGAGAAAGACACGCGCCCTGTCCCCGGACCGATCCGGGGCGGGCGCGCAACGAACGAGGAACGATCAAGGAACGGTGAGCGACCGATGACCGCCAACCCGCGCAGGCAACTGCGGCCGACCGACGTCAAGCGGCTCAACCGCACCTGGCGCAGGAACACCGAGGGGCGGCTCGCCCTGATCGTGGAGTCGGTTACCGGCCCGTTCAACATCGGTTCCATCTTCCGCACGGCTGCCGCCTTCGGCGTCGAGCGGATCTGGCTCGCGGGCAACGCGACTCCCCCGACCAACCCGAAGGCGCAGAAGACCGCGCTGGGCACGGACCGCCTGGTCGCCTGGGAGGAGCCGGTCCCCGTGGCCGAGGCCGTACGGGCCGCGAGACAGGACGGGTTCACCGTGGTCGCGGTCGAGCTGACCGGAGACGCGGTTCCGCTGCACGAGGCGAAGCTCGACGGCGATGTGTGCCTGGTGGTCGGCAGTGAGGACCATGGCTGCTCCCCCGCGCTGCTGGAGGCCGCCGACGCCGTCTGCTACATCCCGCAGGTCGGCCGGGTCGGCTCGTTCAACGTGGCGGTCGCGACCGCGATCGCGGTCGCGGAGGTCCGACGCCGGGAGTGGTCCGCTCTGGAGGCGGGGGCCGAGGCGACGACGGGCGAGACCGCGGGACAGGAGTGAGCCGGCAGTGAACCGGCAGTGAGCGCGACGGCGCGTCCCATGACCCAAACGTTCGAAACGTTCATCTCGTCACGATGACGAGCCGCGCTCACACCGGGCATACTCCTGCACGTGCAGCACCGTTACGCCTTCCTCGACCATCCCGGCCCGCTCGCCTTCGCCCACAGGGGCGGGGCGGCCGAGGGCCGGGAGAACACCCACGCCGCGTTCGCCCGCGCCGTCGAGCTCGGATACACCTATCTGGAGACCGACGCGCACGCCACCTCGGACGGGGTGCTGCTCGCCTTCCATGACCACACCCTGGACCGGGTGACCGACCGGCGGGGCCGGATCGCCGACCTGCCGTACCGACTGGTGCGCGAGGCGCGGATCGACGGTGTCGACGAGATCCCGCTCATGGACGACCTGCTGGGGTCCTGGCCCGAGGCGCGCTTCAACATCGACGTCAAGGAGGCCTCGGCCATCGCGCCGCTGGCCGAGGCGGTCAGACGGACCAACGCCTACGACAGGATCTGCCTGACGTCCTTCTCGGACGAGCGGCTGGCCCGCGCCCGCGCCGCGATCGGCAGGCCGGTGTGCTCCTCGCTGGGCCCGCGCGGCGTCGCGGCCCTGCGCGCGGCGGCGACCACCTCGGGTTACGGCCGTCTGCTCGTCCGCCTGGCCCGCGCGGGCGTGCCCTGCGCGCAGGTCCCCGCGGGCTTCCGCGGGCTGCGGATCACCACGCCCGCGCTGGTCCGTACGGCGCACGCCCTCGGCATGCAGGTCCACGTGTGGACCGTCAACGCCCCCCGGGAGATGGAGCGCATGCTCGATCTCGGCGTCGACGGTGTGATGACCGACAACATCTCCGATCTCCGCAAGGTGCTGGAAGCACGCGGGCAGTGGCACTCCGGCGGCATCGCCGTCTGAGCGGGCTCACCGTCCCCCCGGATTTCCTCCCGCCCTCCCCCAGTGAACCGAGGACGCCCATGACCGCAAAACAGGCCGTCGAGGACTCCCCCCTGGCCCGTCGCAGAGAGCAGCGCGGCTGGTATTTCTACGACTGGGCGAACTCCGCCTTCAACTCGACCGTCCTGACGGTCTTCCTCGGCCCCTACCTGACGACGATCGCGAAGAACGCCGCCGCGGGGAGGCCGTACGTCGAGGTGCTCTGGTTCGACGTACGGCCGAGCGCCTACTACTCCTTCGTGGTCGGGGCCGCGGCCATCCTGCAGATCATCCTGATGCCCGTCGCCGGAGCCCTGGCCGACCACACGGGCCGCAAGAAGGAGCTCATGGGCCTGTTCGCCTACATCGGCGCGGGGGCCACGATCTGCCTGTGGTTCGTCGCGGACGGGAGATACCTGCTGGGCGGGGCGCTGTTCATCATCGCCAACCTGGGCTTCGCGGCGGCGTTCGTCATCTACAACTCGTTCCTGCCCGAGATCTCCTCCGCCGACGAGCGTGACCGGGTCTCCGCCCAGGGATGGGGTTTCGGCTACCTCGGCGGCGGCCTGCTGCTGGCCCTCAACCTCGGTCTCTTCCTCGGGCACGAGTCCCTCGGCGTCTCCGAGGGGGACGCCGTGCGCATCTGCCTGGCCTCCGCGGGTCTGTGGTGGGCCGGGTTCACGGTCATCCCGATGCTGCGGCTGCGCAACCGGTGGATGCGGGCGCCGGGGACCGAGAGCGCGGGCCAGGCGGTGGCCGGGAGCTTCAGGCAGCTGGGCCGCACCATCGTCGGGCTGCGCCACTACCCGCTGACGCTGGCCTTCCTGGTCGCCTACCTGATCTACAACGACGGGGTGCAGACCGTCATCTCGTTCTCGGCCACCTACGCGGACGAGGAGCTGGGGCTGAGCCAGACCGCGCGCATCGCGGCGATCCTGATGGTGCAGTTCGTCGCCTTCGGCGGCGCGCTGCTGCTCGGCAGGCTCGCCGCCTCCTTCGGGGCGAAGCGCATCGTGATGATCGCGCTGGTCGCCTGGATGGCCGTGGTCGGCGTGGCCTACTTCCTGCCGAGGGGCTCCGCGCTGCCGTTCTTCGCGCTCGCGTTCGCCATCGCGATCGTGATGGGCGGCACCCAGGCCCTGTCCCGTTCGCTGTTCTCCCACGTGATCCCGGCGGGCAAGGAGGCGGAGTACTACAGCCTGTACGAGATCAGCGACAAGGGCTCGACGTTCCTCGGGTCGTTCGCCCTGGCCCTGGCCCTTCAGCTGACCGACAGCTACCGGCTCGGCATCCTCTCGCTGCTGGTGTTCTTCCTGCTCGGCCTCATCATGCTGGGAGCCGTCAACCTGCCGAAGGCGATCAGGGCCGCGGGAAACCCGGTGCCGGAACGCGTCTGAGGGCCTCGGAAAGGGCCTCGCCTCAGACCGGGTCGAGAACGCGCGATTGGATCACCCCATGTGTGGGAATCCACACACGGTATCAAGCGTTGTACGCCGTGGGAGACGAACCCCTCACGACGGGGCCCTCAGGAGGCATTGAGACATGGGCGAGCGTGCGCTACGCGGTACCCGACTCGGGGCGACCAGCTACGAGAACGACCGCAACACCGATCTGGCCCCGCGCCAGGAGGTGTCCTACACCTGCCCGAAGGGCCATCGATTCGACGTTCCGCTCGCCGCGGAGGCCGAGATCCCGGCAACCTGGGAATGCCGTATGTGCGGGGCGACCGCCCTGCGGGTGGACGGCGAGCTGCCAGAGGCCAAGAAGGCCAAGCCCCCGCGGACCCACTGGGACATGCTGCTGGAACGCCGCACGATCGAGGACCTGGAGGAGGTGCTCAACGAGCGCCTGGCGATTCTACGCGCCCAGCGCCGCAAGAGCGCCTGAACCGTTCGACGAACCCTGAACCCCCGGCCCCTGAACAAGGG
>NZ_JBFBCE010000128.1:0-19883 GCF_040689595.1 Streptosporangium sp. NPDC051023
GACGCCCTCGATATCGAGGGCGTCGAACACCCGGTCCATCCAGGCGGTGAACACCGGTTCCTGGCCGTAGAGCTGCGCGCCCATCCGTATGTGCTGGGCGCCGTGCCCGTCGAGCATCAGGGCGACCGGCCGGGGCAGGCGTTCCCGCCCTGCCCCGCTCACGGGCGCGGTCCGCAGCGCGGCGAGGTCGTCGCCCGATGTCGCCGTGCCGCCGACCACGACCGCGCCGCGTACCGGATGAGCGGGATCTCGGTGCTGTTCCAGCAGGTCCTCGAGATCCTCGCGGGCGCTCGGGCGGGCTTGCTCCGCCAAGAGGTCGTAGAGCCGTCGCCGGAGCCGCTCCTCCCGGTGTTCGTCGGGGGCGGACCAGGCGAGCAGCCAGGGTTCGCTCATGACACCTCCAGTTCTTCCGTGCGCAGGAAGGCCAGCGCTGATCCCCGCCGGGAGATGTCCCGGAGGATCTCCCCCGGCCCGGCGTCCCAGAGCGCGGTGGCTCCGGCCTCGCGAGCGGCGGCGACCGCCTCGCTCCAGCGCACCGGCAGCAGCAGCCATCGGGTCAGCAGTTCCGCGAGCCCGTCCGCGGTGACCCGGAGACGGGCGTCCACGCTGGACACGACGGGGATACGGGGATTCCGGAACCTCATCCGTTCGACAGCGGACCGCCAGCGTGGCAGGACCTCGGTCATGAGCGAGCAGTGGTAGGCCCCGCGTATCGGCAGCATCCGCACCACCGCGCCGCGCTCCTTGGCCAGGTCACCCGCGAGCTGCGCGGCCTTGGCGTCCCCGCACAGAATGATCTGACCCGGCCCGTTGAAGCCCGAAGGCTCCAGCACGCCACCGGTCTCGGCGACCGCCAGCCTGCACGCCCAGTCGACCTCGCTGACCCCGATCCCCATCAGCACGACCAGCTTGCTGGGACGCAGCAGGTCCTGCTCGTGTCCGACCTCGCCGAGCGTGAACATGAGATCGAGGCCGTCCAGCGGGTCGAGGGCGCCGCTGTAGGCCAGCGCCGTCATCTCACCGAGGCTGTGGCCCAGGGTGACAGGGGTGTCCGCCTCGCTGCCGAACCGGCGCCAGACCGACAGCAGCCCGGCGACGTAGGTGCACGGCTGACCGGCCCGCGTGTCGTGGAAGTCGATCTCGGCGGCACGGGTGACGTCCAGCCTGTCGAACAGCGCCCTCACCAGGGGCTCGTCCCTGTGCGCATCGAGAATCACGTCGACCGCCCGCCGGTCGACCGCCTGGCCGGGGAAGGCGACCCCGGGCGGTTCCTTTCTGATGCTTAGGTTCACCTCTGCACAGTAGGCAGCGGCCATCGGTGAGATCATCCTGCTGGCGGACCGATCTGCGTCTCCGCCGCGCGCGGGAAGACACCCCCCTTGAGACCCACGACCGCGGACCGGGACGGCCCCACCGCGGGCGCGTGAACGATCGGGGAACGAGTCAGGAAACGGGCACGGGACGCGACGCCTCCGGCCGGGATCTCAGGCGTGCCCGGAGAGGCTCTCCTCGTCGCGCGGCGGGCGACGGCGGCCCCCGCGGCGGCTAGAGGTGCGGCGGGCCGGGGAGGGTGCCGGGCGAGACGATGCTCGGGACGGTGAAGCCCGGAGAGTCGACGGCGATGAAGCGGACCAGCAGGTCCCTGAGCGTCGCCTGCTCGGCGTCGGTGAAACAGGCGAGCAGTTCGGCCGAGACCTCTTGGGCGATCTCACTGGCCTGGGCCATCCGCTTGCGGCCCTGCGGGGTCAGCTCCACGGTGCGGGCCCGGCGGTCGCCGGGAACCGGGCGGCGCACGACGAGCCCCTGCTGTTCCAGGGCGTCGACGGTGCGCATCATGGCGGTCTTCTCACTGCCGAGCTCGCCGATGAGCCGGGTCTGGGAGGCCGGTCCGAGCCGTGCGAGCGTGGTCAGGACGCCGAAATGTCTTCCCTCGATGCCCAGCGAGGCCAGCGCGCGAGTGAACTCGCGAGCCGCGCGCTGATGGGCCAGGCGCAGCAGCAACCCCATCTCGGGCCCGACCGTTCTCTCCGACGTCACCTACACAGGATATTCCTACATGAGATTGTAGCGTGCGAGAAATTCTCAGGCGAGAATACTTGGTAGGGTGAGGGTATGGTTGAGGACAAGAGACCGGGCTGGACTCACTGGCCGTTCCGGGTGGCCATGAGCGTCGCCGCCCTGATGCTGTTCGACCAGGCGGTCTTCGCCGGACAGATGCTGGCCGGAACGTTCAGCGCGGTGCACACCCATCGGGAGAACGCGACCTTCGCCGGGATCAGCGTGGTCGTCGCCGCGCTCTGTGCCATCCCCCTGCGCTGGCCGGGCCGGGGCCCGATATGGCCGGCCCTGGCATGCGTCGGCCTGTTCGGCCTGATCGCGCTGCAGATCATCCTGGGATTCGCCCGCACGCTCGCGGTGCACATCCCGCTCGGCGTGACGATCATTCTGCTGGCCGCGCTGCTGGTGCTCTGGGCCTGGCGCTACCGCCCCGCGGGTCCGGCGGGACCCCCCGACGCAGAGCGTGAGGCCGAGGGCACCCAAGGCAGACCGGAAACCGAGGTGCGGGCATGAGGCTCGACAGGCGCCACTTCCTGGGGCTTCTCGGCGGGACGGGTGCGGCGGCCATCGTCGGGGTTCCGCTGCTGTCGGGGATAGGGGGCTCCAACTCGACGGGCGAGTTCCTGCCCAGCAAGCTTCCGTTGCCGCGGCCGTTCACCCTCCCGTTCAAGGTGCCGCCGGTGCTGCGCCCCACGAGCACGGACGCGACAACCGACCGCTACGAGATCGTCCAGCGTGCCGCGGTCGCCGAGATCCTGCCGGGGGTCCGGACCCAGGTCTGGGGCTACAACGGCATCGTCCCCGGGCCGACCATCGTCTCCACCAGCGGCCGCCGTACCATCGTCACCCACCGCAACGAGCTGCCGGTGCCCGTCGTCGTCCACCTCCACGGTGGTCACACGCCTGCGGAGCACGACGGCTACCCGATCGACCTGATCTATCCGCAGGGCGCCTCGCCGGACATGACCGGCCACCAGCACATGGTGGGCGCGACCACCATCGGCCACCGCGACTACGTCTATCCCCTCAAGCAGCCCGCCGCGACGCTCTGGTACCACGACCACCGGATGGACTTCACGGCCCCCGCCGTCTGGCGTGGCCTTGCGGGCTTCCACATCGTCCACGACCCGCACGAGCTCTCCCTCGGCCTGCCGGGCGGGGAGCGGGACATCCCGATCATGATCATGGATCGCTCGTTCGGCGCGGACGGCAGTCTCCAGTATCCGAGCCTGGACCCCACGCTCCTGCACACCCCGGGCGTCCGCGAGCCCTACGGTTCCGGGGTCCTCGGGGATGTGATCCTGGTCAACGGGGTGCCCTGGCCGCTGGCCCAGGTGCCCGCGGTACGGCATCGCCTACGCCTGCTCAACGCCTCAAACGCCCGCCGCTACCGGCTCGTCCTCGACCCGCCCCCGCCGGGAGGTCAGGCTTTCGTCCAGGTCGGCACCGACGGCGGCCTGCTTCCCCAGCCGCTGGCCCACGACGCCCTGGAAATGGCGCCCGCGCAGCGCTTCGACGTCGTCGTCGACTTCGGCCGCTACCGCCCGGGCCAGTCCGTCACCGTGCGCAACGAGTGGGGGGACGGCGGCACCACCGACATCATGCGATTCCAGATCGCCGGGACCGCGACCGACGACAGCCGCGTCCCCGACCAGCTCGCCGCGGCGACCCCGCTCAGCGCGAAGGACGCAACCGTCACCCGTACGCTGCTGTTCCGGCACGACGAGGTCCACGGGATGGCCGGCTGGACCGTCAACGGCCAGCCGTTCTCCCCAGATGTCAGCACCATCAACCCGAAGCTCGGCGCAGCCGAGATCTGGCAGCTGGTCTCCGACTTCCACCATCCCATCCACCTTCACCTCGCCCATTTCCAGGTTCTGTCCCGGGGCGTCGGCGGGCCCGGGGAGTACGACCACGGACCCAAGGACACCATCGACCTGCGTCCCGGTGAGCACGCCTCCATCCTCGTCAGGTTCGAGGACTACGAAGGCCGCTACGTCGCGCACTGCCACAACCTCGAGCACGAGGACATGGCGATGATGGCCAACTTCACCGTCGGCCGCTGAGGACGGCTCCGGCGCTCAGCCTGAGGCGCCCGGGACGACCAGGCCGGACTCGTAGCCCAGGATGACGAGCTGAGCCCGGTCCCGGGCGTAGAGCCGCCCCATGATCCGGCTGACGTGCGTCTTCACCGTGAGCGGGCTGAGGTTCAGCGCCTCGGCGATCTCGGTGTTGCTCAGGCCACGTGAGATGAGGGTGAGGACCTCGCGCTCACGCCGCGACAGCGCGGCCAGCCGCTCGGACACGGGGCGGTCGGCCGACAGCGTGTCGGCGGTGCCCGGTTGCCGCAGCACCCGCGCGATGAGGCGGGCGGTCGGTCCCGGTGAGAGCAGCGCCTCCCCGGCGGCGACCGTACGGATGGCGTTCAGGAGGTCGGCGGGCTGGGTGTCCTTGACCAGGAAACCGCTGGCTCCGGCACGCAGCGCCTCGATGACGTGCTCGTCGGTGTCGTAGGTGGTCAGGACGAGCACGCGGACTCCGGCCAGGTCATCGTCGGCCGCGATGAGCCGGGTCGCCTCGATGCCGTCGAGGCCGGGCATGCGGACGTCCATGACCACGACGTCGGCACGGGCGCTGCGCGCCAGGTCGAGGGCCTCGTGGCCGGTGCCCGCCTCTCCGACGACCTCCATGTCCCGCGCGGAGCCGATCAGCATCGCGAAGGCGGCCCGTACCAGGGCCTGGTCGTCGACGAGCAGGACACGGATCGCCTGCGGCGGGGGGATGCTGCTCATCCGGCGCACTCCCTGTCCTCGTTCAGGGGCAGGTCGGCGCAGACCGTGAATCCGTACCCCTCCTTGCGGGGTCCCGCGGTCAGCGTGCCGCCCACGCTGCGGGCCCGCTCGCGCATCCCGACGAGACCGTAGCCCGTGGTGCCCGATCCGGCGGGAACGGCCTGCCGGATACCCGGGCCGTCGTCCTCGACCGTGATGCGCAGCCGCTGCTGCTCGGCCGTCAGGCCGACCCGGACGCGGCAGCCGGGGGCGTGCCGTACGGCGTTGGTCAGCGCCTCCTGCACGATCCGATACGCGGCGATGCCAACGGAGGGTGAGACCGCCGGCGGCATGGTGTACCCGAGCCCGACCAGCGCACCCGCCGCCTCCGCCGACCGCGCCAGGTCCGGCAGCCCGGCCAGCCCCGGCACCGGTTCACGCTCGTCCTCCTGCTCTCCCTCACGCAGCACCCGGAGGGTCACCCGAAGCTCGGCGCGGGCGTCCCGGCAGGTTTCCGAGATACCGGCCAGTGAACGGATCAGGGCCGTCCGGTCGAGCATGTGCGGGTCCTCGACCAGCACGTGCGCGGCGACGGACGCCTGGACCCCGATGAGCGTGATGCTGTGCGCGAGCAGGTCGTGCAGGTCGCGCGCGATCCGCATGCGTTCCTCCGTCACGCGCCGCGCGGCCTCCTCCTCCCGGGTCCGCTCGGCGCGCTCGGCCCGCTCGACGATCGCGGTGACGTATTTGCGATGGATCCGCACCGCGTCGCCGATCACCACGACCGTCAGGATCCACCCGGCGATACGCAGGATGTCCCACACCTCGTTCGTCCTCGCCGTGGCGGACATGACGCAGGCCACGACCGTGACGGAGACGACGACGGTGGTGTACGCGCGCCACTGCGGCCCGGCCTCGGCGACCGAGTACAGCGCGACCAGGCCGGCCGGTACGGCCGCCAGGTGGAGGTCGCCGAGCGCGTGGTACGGGGCGAGCATGGCGACGACGGCCACCATCACGGGCATCGGCCAATGTCGCCGCGCCACCAGGACGAGCGCGCTGCCGGTGAGCAACGTCCAGCCCAGCGCGTCCAGCCGATGCCCGTTCCCCAGGAACAGCATGGCCAGCGCGGTCTGCGCCAGCAGCACGCCCGCGGCGATGAGGACGTCGGCGCGCGTGACCCGCGGCGTGGTTAGCATGATCGGCACATCTGTCTCCCTCGTGATCGTCACACCGATGCGCTGAGACCAGGCCCGCAGCCGCGGCCAGGCCGCCGAGACCCCTTCCGCGAGTCCCGCGAACCGGGAGACCCCCGTACGGCCCGGCGCCACCGCCGACACCTCTGCCCCCACCGGCGAGGGCGATGCTTCTGTCAGAGGCCGCGGGGTCACGAGACCGTCTCCCGGATCCTCCGCGCCGGGCCGACCGCCGCGGCGGTGCCGACCGGCGACACCAGCCGCAGCAGCGGGCCGCAGTACGTCAGGATCAGCGGGACGACCGCGGGCGAGACGGTGACCGCAAGGAGGGCGCCGTCGGCCGAGCCGTACGTCTCGTCCATGCCCGCGGCGGTCAGGCCACCGTCACGCTGGTAGGCGAGGACCAGACCGGCCGTCCCGCCACCCGACGTCGACTGCACGACCGCCAGGCGCATGCTCGCGGGAAGAGAACCGGCCTGACCATCCCCGATCGCCCCTCCGAACCCTCCTACGCACGGAAACACGAGGGCCGCGACAACGGCCAAGAGCCCCACCACCGTCCACGGCAGCAGCCGTGTTCGTTTGCTTTGGATGTTTTCCATGCGTCCAGCTTCCTTGTCACAAACGCGCCGGACATCGCGCTGACGTCGGAAAACACCGTTACTGCCGAGGACGCAACGCGGAGCTGTTTACCCCCTGGGGAGTACTCCGGCGGAAGGCATGGAGGGGATGAAGGGGATGGTGGCGGGGAGCGGCTCAGACCGGATCCGGCCAGCGATCGGTCTGCAGCTTCTGCCAGGCGGACTGCCCCATGGTGATGAGCCCCTGTTCATACGCGTAGATCACGAGCTGCACCCGGTCCCTCACCCGGAGCTTCTCGTAGAGCCGCTGGACGTGCGACTTCACCGTGCTCTCGGCGACGACGAGGGTCTTGGCGATCTCCTCGTTGTGGTAGCCGCACACGAGCAGCTTGAACACGTCGAACTCCCGCGAGGTGAGGTTCTCCAGGCCGTCCTCCTGGGACCGGCTGAGCGTCGGCCTGCGGGCGAACTCGGCGATGACCGTGGATATGAGGACGGGTGACAGCACCGACCCCCCGGCTGCCACGGTGCGGATGGCCTCCACGATCTTCTCTGGCGGGGAGTCCTTCAGGAGGAACCCGCTCACCCCGGACCTCAGGGCCTCGAACAAGGTGTCGTCGTCCACATGAACGCTCAGCATGATGATCTTCGTACCCTGCGTCGCACGGTCGTGCGCCAGCGAGCGGCTGGCCTCCAGGCCACTGATCCCCGGTGGCATGGAGACATCCATGAGCACTACGGCGGGCTTCAGCATCCGCGCCATCTGGATCGCGTGCAAGCCGCTGTCGGCCTCCCCCACTACATTGATGTCCAATTTGTCGGAGATGGCCATTCGTACACCGTTACGAACCAAAGGATGGTCATCGACGATCAATACGTCGACCTGTGCCACCATGCCGCAGTACCCCCATCAATCAGCGAAGTGATCAGATATCGCGCGTCCCCTGAGTACTCGTGCCGTCGCGGCTTCTCGTGCCATGCCTTCAAGCGGGAAGGTGGCCAGGATGGTGAAGCCGCGCCGGCTGGAGCCGATGCGGAGCGCGCCCCCGTGCCGGGCGACCAGCCGCTGCATCATGCGACTGCCATGTCCCCCGGACCACACCGTCCAAGCTCGATCGGCGGTGCGATCGACCTCGTGCAGGCGTGGGTAGAAGGTGTAGTGGGACCGAACCTGGAGGCTGATCCGCGCGCGGACGTCGAACTCCACGGAGACCGTGGCGTCCGGCGCGTACTTCATCGAGTTGGTCAGCGCCTCCCTGGCGATCCTGACGATGACCGCGCGCAGCGGCGCGGACAGCTGTTCATCGGTACCGTGAGTGAGAAATTCGATCATGAGACCGCCACTGCGGAATCGATTCACCACGTCGACCAGATATTCGGTCGCCGGGCTCGGCCGTCGTACTCCCCCGTGAAGCTGGCCGATGATGTTACGTAGCTCCGTCATGGTGTGCGCGGCGACCTCGTCGATCGTCTGCAGTCGCCGATCGTGCTGTTCCGAGTTGCGTGCCTGCATCGCGATCGCGGTGAGACCCTGGCCGACGGTGTCGTGCAGCAGGCTGGCCAACTCGGCGGCCTCGTCCGAATGAAGCGCGCGCGTGCCCTGCTCCGGCACCCACGGCATGGTCATCGTTCGTTGCTGTGGCTGTGGCTGTGGCTGTGATTGCGGTTGCGGTTGCGGCAGTGGCTGGTTCCGGTCCTGGCGGATGCTCCACCAGACCGGCGTTTGCAGGAAGATCGTGCCTGACAACAGTACGAGTAGCATTACCACCAGGCCATGGTGGGCGTACCACGAGAACGCGAACACCTGCGCCAAACCGAGATGCGCGAGCAGCCCGAGAGCTGCCCCGCAGCACATCAAAGGTGTTCGATGTCGTGGTCGACGCTGGGCGAACAACCCGCCGACGGCGGCGCCGAGCGCCAGCGGCAGGAACACGACTAGGCAAGCTAACGCAGTAGCCAAGTAAACCCCCAGTACAGCGGCATGAACGCTATTCGCCACATGGTCAATAACGACCGGCGATCAAGCATGCCGTTTTTGGCTCCTGAATCCAGCAGTCGATCCGAGAGTTCGTAGAAGGTCTCCTATCGGTGAGTGTAAGTTCCCTTCATATCAGGACGCCATCCACCGAAAGGGCTACGGTCTCCCCCCGCTGGTGGAGACGTAATGACTTGTCGGCGCTCTGACAAGCCAACGCATTGCCCACCCATCACCACAGGGCGCTTCCCACCACTCAGAGCGTGGTCGCGACCAACGTCCAGCATCGCCCCCATCGTCTACTATTCCCCCCAGACGGGGGAAGAGGTTATAGGCAGCGAGCCATCCTCGCGATGCCCCCCCGAGAGGCGTCGAACATGTTCACATCCCCACCGGCACCCTTCTTAAGAGACAGGTTGATTTCCCACGAGCGGTACTCGGCGATGTCAACCCCGGAACGCCGGTTTCCCCATGTCCGAGCGTACTAAATGGTGACCGGGAAGTCGTTGACAACTTCTGTATAGTTTGTTGCTTATTCCTACGGCGCCTAGCACTCCAACCGTGCATCGGGGTCTGGACTGGAACCAACTCCGCGCACCCACGTATGCATGATCGAAAGGCGGGTTCCAAAGAACAGAACGGCCACCGTTTGATCATTAAGGTGTGATGGAACCAAAGATCATACGATGGCCGCGCCTACCCGTATAGAACTCCTGACGCCTCTCTTCTCCACGCCTGATCAGATACGCCTTCCCCCAGACGATGAGCCGGGTCAAACGACCTGTCAACGACGCTCGAATCCTGTTCCGGCGCGAATTTCGCGATCTCCCAGCGCTCCCCAACATGTTTTGTTGATCATTTGTGTGACGGTCTCGGCGTAGCGTTCCCCCACCTGCTCCGCCCGAACATCAACCAGGTGCGCCAATCCGGCGGATCAATCCGCGGCGGGCCGAGTGGACGGGGAGATCAGCGGGTTCTGATGAGGGGGAGGCCGTTGAGGAGGTGTTCGCGGAGAGCGGATCCGCGGATGCCGATCTCGGGGAGGTCATCGGGGCGGAGGGAGCCGGTGATCAGTAGTTCGGGGACCAGCAGGCTGTCGAGCGGGGCGTCGGGAGCCGGATCGACGAGACCGCCGATGGGAGCGGTGGGCAGATCGAGATAGGCGGGAGCGAGGATTCTGCCGTGGAGGGTGCCGGCGACCAGGTCGGGGCAGAACTCGTTCCAGAAGATCGCCGCGGTGGTGCGCAGATCGCCGTGGATCATCACCAGCTTGTCGGTCATGTCGCCGACGAAGGTCTCAACCGTCACATGCCCGAGCACGACCAGCTTCGCGTCGCCCGCCAGGTAGATGTTCTTCGCCCGCAGGTCCCCCAGGACGATCAGCGCGGCGGCACCGTCGTCCACGTCGGTGATGGTGCCGTCGACGGTCAGGTCACCGTCCACGATGTATCCGGTGGCCATGTCGGGCGTTTCCTCCCGCCACGGAGTCCGCTCGTGCTCGTCGAGGGGGAGTTCGCCGGTCACCGAGGCGGGACCGGGCACCAGGATGTACTCCTCCTCGTACAGGTTCTCGTACGTCCCCCTCGGCAGCCCGCGCCGCTCGAACAGGTCCACCGCATCGCCCCACGCAAGGTAACCGCTTCGCATGCGCGCGACCGTAGCACCCATCCACGACACACGCCTCCGGCAGATCATCGCCGTGAACACCCGCGGGGGGCGGCGACCGTCCGCTCCGTGGAAGGCGCGATCAGGTCGTGTTCAGGTGGCCGGTGTCAGGCTGGCGCGCCATGACCACCTCACACCAAAGGCCCCGGCACGACACCCCTGGCCGCCGGATGCTCAACAAGGTTCCAGAGGTCACCCTCTACTTCTGGATCATCAAGATCCTGTGCACCACCGTCGGCGAAACCGCGGCCGACTTCCTGAACGAGAACCTGGGGTTCGGCCTGACCAACACCTCTGTCGTCATGACCCTGCTGCTGGTGATCACCCTGATCTTCCAGTTCTCGGCGAAGAAGTACGTGCCGGGCGTCTACTGGCTCGCGGTCGTCCTGATCAGCGTCGTCGGCACGCTGGTGAGCGACAATCTCACGGACAACCTCGGTGTGGCCCTGGAGACGACGACCCTCGTCTTCGCCGTTCTGCTCGCGGTCACCTTCGCGGCCTGGTACGCCCTGGAGAAGACCCTGTCCATCCACACCATCTCCACACTCCGGCGTGAGGCCTTCTACTGGCTGGCCATCCTGTTCACCTTCGCCCTCGGCACATCCGCGGGCGACCTCGTGGCGGAGCGGTTCGACCTGGGCTACGGGGTTTCCGCGGCGTTGTCCGGCGCGCTGATCGCCGTCGTGGCCGCCGCCCGTTTCCTGCTCAGGCTGGGCGCGGTCCTGGCCTTCTGGACCGCCTACGTGCTGACCCGTCCCTTCGGGGCCTCCATCGGCGACTACCTGTCACAGTCCCCCGACGACGGAGGAGTCGGCCTCGGCACGGTGGCGACCAGCGGCCTCTTCCTCGTCACGATCCTGTGCCTGGTCGTCTATCTGAGCATCACGCGGAGGGACGCGTCCGTACCCCAGCCCGTGGAAGGGGTCTAGCCTCTCACCCCGCGGGAAGGCTCACCACGAACCGCGCTCCCTTCGTACCCGCGGCCAGGTGGATGTCACCGCCCGCCGCTCGGGCGAGGCGCCTGGCGAGGGCGAGCCCGAGACCGGCACCGTCGTGCCCGTCCGCCGGATCGGCACGGCGCCCCGGTTCGAAGACGGCCGAGCCGATGTCGGCGGGAACTCCGGGACCGTCGTCGGCGACGGCCACCTGGACTCCGCCGGTGACCTGCGCGCACTCGACGGTGATCGTCCGTACGGCGTAGCGCCGGGCGTTGTCCAGCAACGGGGTCAGAATGCGTTCCGCGACGGTCGCGGCGACCCCGGCGGTCACCGCGGCGCCGTGGACGACGACGGGAGGGGCTTTCGGATGCTCCTCGGCCCAGCGCCGGGCCAACTCGTGCGCGAGGTCGGGCAACAGGCACCGCCCCGGGACGGGCGCCGACCGGGTGCGGGCCTCGGAGAGCAGGGTTTCGCAGATCCGCTGCATGGTCGCCGCGGCCGACGCGATCGCCGCGTGGGACACTCCCTGCTCGGCCGCGTCCCGGTACCGCGCTGTCAGCCAGTCGGTCTCCGCCACGATACGGGCCAGTGGGGTGCGCAGCTCGTGCGAGAGTTCGGCGGACTGCTGCCGTTCGTGACGCAGGACGGCGGCCAGCCGGTCGAGGAGCTCGTCGAGGTTGGCGGCCAGCGAGGCAAGCTCGTCCGGACGGCCCACCATGCCGAATCTCTCGGCCGCGCCGTGTTCGCTCCAGCGCGCCGCCTGGGCGCTCATCTCGGCGACCGGCCGCAGAGCCCGCCCCACGATCGCACGGGTGACCAGGTAGACGACTCCGAGAAGCAGCAGCCCGAGGGCCGCCGAGCTGATGAGGGCCGCCCGTGCCGTGGTGCGGTACGGCTCCAACCCGACGGAGACGACGACGGTTCCCGCCTGCCGTCCCCACCCCGGCACGGCCGAAACCGGCAGGGCGTAGAACCGTGACGCGTAGGGGTCGGTCATCTCCGCGAAGGCCTCGCCGTGCCCGGCGAGCCGGTCCGCCTGCCACTGCGACCGCCCAGGGGCGCTGGGCCGTTCGATCGCACGAGTGCCCTGGTAGATCCACACACCGGTGTCCAGCGCGCGGTCGTCGGCGGGCTCGTGCACGACGATGCCGCCGTCCGGCCGTACCTCCAGGGTGGCCGCGACCGCCGCCGCCCGGGTGCGCAACAGATCATTGGCCTGGTCGCCCAGGCGCGCGGACAGGAAAAGGTTGAAGGCCACGGTGAGCAGGACGACCCACACCGCCGTGGTGATCAGAGCCAGTAGGGCGAGCCGGCCGCGCAGGGTGACCGGGCCGCGGACACGCCGCGCTGCGATGGTCCACGACACTCTCATGCGAAGCGGTAACCCACGCCTCTCACGGTGCCGATGCCCAGCGGACTGTTCACCTCACGCAGCTTGCGCCGCAGCCGGGTCAGATACTGATCCAGGGTGTTGTCGCTGACCTGCGCCCCCTCGGGCCAGGCCGCACGCAGCAGCGCGTGCCTGCGCACCACGGCACCGGGAGATGCCATCAGACAGGCCAGGAGCCGGAATTCGGTGGGGGTGAGGGCCACCGGTAGCCCTCCGACCTCCAGGAGGTGCCGCACCGGGTCGAGCCGTACCCCGTGGAGCTCGATGGACGGCTCCCGCCCTGCTCGGCGGAGGGCCGCCCGGATCCGGGCCGCGAGCTCGGCCAGATGGAACGGCTTGCCCAGATAGTCGTCGCCTCCCGCCGAGAAACCGGAGAGCCGGTCGGTCAGGTTGGCGCGGGCGGTGAGGAAGACCACGGGGACGTCGATGCCCACCGCACGCATCGCCTGGCACACGTCGCGGCCGTCGGAGTCCGGCAGCCCGATGTCCAGGACGACCGCGTCCACCCGGTCCTGAACGGCCCGCAGCGCCCCGGCTCCGTCGGCCGCGGTGAGCACCTCGAAGTCCTCCTCCCGCAGCCCTCTGGCGATCACGCCGCGAAGCCCGTGGTCGTCCTCGACGACCAGCACGCGGTAGACGGTCATCCGGCCGATGTCCCGGCGGTGATCGGCGTCCGGCCGGTCCGGCGGCCGATCCACCGGTCGAGGAACACGGGCAGGCGAAGATGGTTCAGGGTCACGGAACTCCTTGGTCAAAGGTCGCGCAGGACGTTGAGCGGCGGACGGCGGGCGGCCCACACCGTCACCGCCCCCGCGACCAGCAGCCCCGTGACGGCGAGCGCGCCGTCGGCGCCCAGATAGCCCCAGGGAACGGCGAGGCCGCTGGGCGGAGGGTCGAAGACGCCGGTCAGGATGGCGACGAGCATGTGCGACAGTCCCCATCCGGCGAGGGCGCCGAGCACGGCGGTCGCCAGGCCGACCAGCAGGATCTCGGTCCAGACGAAGGCGCCGAGCTGACGTGGCCGCGCGCCGAGCACCCGGGCCAGGGCGAAGGTACGGCGGCGCTCGGTGAAGCCCAGGATGAGCGGCAGCGCGGTGGCGGCGACGGCGAGGGCCAGCGCGAAGGCCAGTTCGATGGTGGTGAGCCCGCCCAGGTCGACGGCGGTGAGGCTGGAGCCGATGACGCCGCGCGTGGTGTCCAGGTCCGTGATCCGCGCCTGGGGACCGAGCGTGGCGCGCAGCCGGTCGGCGAGGGTGTGCGGCGCGACGCCGTCCGCGGTGACCAGAAACGTGCCGACGCTGTCGGAGCCGGTCTGCGCGGCCACGTAGGAGGCGTTGGCGACCAGGAAGCTGTCGCGCGGGGCCGTGGGGAACTCCGTGACGACACCGGCGTAGTGGAAGGCCACCGTGCGGTACCGCTTGGTGCGGCCGTCCTGCAGGCGCAGCCGCAGCGTGTCGCCGAGGTGGAGCTGGAAGTCCCGTACGGTCTCCTGGCTCACCAGGATCGCGTCCGGCCTGTGGGCGAGCCGGTCGACGACCTGCCGGGCGGTGCCGCCGGAGAAGTAGGCGTCCTGCAGCCGGGTGGTGTTCAGCACCGTGCCGGGGCGCACCCCGTACAGGTCCTGGAGGTCGGATCCGACGTAGGCGAAGCGGTGCTGCAGCGGTTCCACCGCGGCGACGCCCGGGACGGCGGAGATCCGGTGCTCGGTCGCGGGCGGCGCATACGCGCCGGGAGACTCGGAGACGGTCACGTCGGCGCCGTTCGTGAGCTGCGCGTCGACCAAGGCCTGCTGCCGGTAGGTGGCGGTGAAGGTGGCCGTCGAGACGGCGAACGCCAGTGCCAGCGCGGCGATGGCGACGGTCCTGCCGACCGTTCGCCGCTGGCGGGCCACGGTCGCGGCGACGGTTCCCGCCAGTCCGGAGGCCAGCGGCCTGGCGAGCCGTTCGACGGCGGGCCGCCCCGGGCCGAGCAGGAGACAGGTGAGCCGCCAGATCAGCAGTCCCGTCCCGGCCCACAGCAGGGCGGGCCCGGCGAACGCCCAGTAGTTCACCGAGATCTGCGGGATCCCCTCGGGGACGAGAACGAGCTGGTAGCCCTCCCTGCTGGTCGCCCAGAACACCACGAGCGAGCCCGCCAGCAGCCAGGCGTCGAGCCCGTAACGCGCCCAGGCGGGCCACCGGAAGGTTCCGACCGCGCGCCGGGCCTCCATGACGCTCACCCGCCGTGCGTCACGAACCGCGGGGAGCAGGATCGTGGCCCCCGCGGTCAGCAGGCCGACACCCGCGGCCATCGCGCCCCACGCGACCGTCGTCGGCAGGGTCGCGCCGAACCCGGCCGGGCCGAACACGATCCGGCCGACGATCGCGGCCAGGCCGAGCCCGGCCGGCGCGCCGGTCACCCCGACCAGGAGCGCCTCGGCCAGGGCCAGCCGGACGAGGTCGCGTGCGGCGGCGCCGCGAGCCCGGAGGAGGGCCTGCTCGCCGCGGCGCCGTGCCCGCCCCGACCCGGCGATCGCGGCGGTGAGACAGGCGGCGAGCGCCGCTCCCGGCAGGCCGAGGAACAGGAAGAGTACCTGCGCGTACAGCGCGTCCTCACGGGCGGCGTCGAGGGCCGAGCCGAGGTTGTCGCCGACCAGTCCCGCACCGGCCAGCCGTGCCTCCAGGTTCCGTGCCGACCCGGTGACCTGCTCGTAGGCCGCCGCGGGATCGGCGGGCAGGCGGTGCGCCAGCCGTACGTGGAACTGCCGGTGGACGGGTTCCCGGTAGAGCCGGTTCCACTGGTCGGCGCCGAGCAGCAGGACGTTGTCCGGTGGTGCCTGCGGCTGCGCGCCGGGCGGGGCGCCCACCCTCTGGAACAGGGAGTCGGCCTGAGGCAGGTCGGCGATCCCGTCCACCCGCACCGTGGCGTCGGGCAACCCGGCGCGGTGCAGGACGACGGTGTCGCCCGGTGCTGCGTGCAGGTTGGCCGCGGTCTGCTGCGCCAGCAGGACCCCCTGGGAGGAGCCGGTGAGGAAGCGCAGCTCGCCGGGGAAGACGGCGGCGTAGTCCGGGGGCAGCCCCACCACCTGGCCGGGGCCGGTGGTCAGGACCTGGCCGCCCGAGGCGGACTCGAACCCGGTCACCGCCCCGAAGTCCACCTCGCGGACGGCGGACGCGCCGTGATCGTGCCGCAGGGCCTGTCCCACCTGGGCGCCGTCCGCTCCCGGCTGGACCTCGACCTGCCAGTCGACCGGTACCCGCTGGATCGAGCGGGCGGTCATCGTCGACATGGCCGAGGCGAGGAAGACACCCAGCGCCGCGAGCAGGGCGACGGCCACCGCGACGCCGGAGGCCGAGGCGACGAGGCGCCCGGTGCGCCGGGTGAGCAGTCCGCGCAGCCAGATCAGCATGATCGGCTCCGCAGGGTGCCGTCGCGCATCTCCCAGCGACTCGTGAGACGGTCCGCGACCGAGGTGTCATGGGTGGCGACGACCAGGCCCGCCCGCAGTCCGGTGGCGAGCTCGACCAGCAGGTCCATGACGTGGGCCGCCTGGGCCGAGTCGAGCTGGCCGGTCGGCTCGTCGGCGATGATCAGGCGCGGTGCGGCGGCGAGCACGCGGGCCACGGCCGCGCGCTGGGCCTGTCCTCCGGACACCTCTTCGGGCAGCCGCTCCGCGAGGTCCGCCAGGTCGACCGTCTTCAGCGCGTTCAGTGCCCGCTCCCCGGCCTCCTTCTCGTCACAGCCCGCGATCAGCAATGGGAGGGCGACGTTCTCCACGATGTTCAGCGGGGGCAGCAGGCTCAGCCCCTGGAAGACGATCCCGACCGTGACCGCCCGCCGTCGGACGTGCCCGCTGGTCGGTTGGTCGAGCCCCGCGAGCAGGTGCATCAGGGTGGTCTTGCCCGATCCCGAGGGGCCGGTGACCGCGATGCGGTCACCCTCCGTCACGGCGCAGTCGACGCCGTGCACCGCGACGACCGCGTTCCTTCCCCGCCCGTAGGTGCGGCCGGCCCGCTCGCAGCCGACCAGCTCGTTCATGTCGCCCTCCCGTCCTTGAGGGTGACCGTCCTGTCGGCGAAACGCCGTACGGCGGGGCTGTGCGAGGCGATCACCACGGTGGTGCCCTGCCGGGCCTGGTCGCGCAGCAGCCGCAGGACGTCGCTCTCCGCCGCGCGGTCCAGCTCGCCGGTCGGCTCGTCGGCGAGCAGGACCGCCGGGCGGTTGGCCACCGCGAGAGCGATCCCGGCGCGGGCGGCCTCGCCACCCGACAGGGTGCTCGGCCAGGCGCGGGCCCGCCCGGTCAGGCCGACCCGGTCGAGTACGGCGTCGCGCCAGGACCTGTCCCGCCGTCCGGCCAGCCGCTGGGCGAGGTCGAGATTCTGCCGTACGGTGAGGTGCTCGATCAGGTTGCCCGACTGGAACAGCAGCCCGATGTGACGGGCGCGCAACGCGGCGCGCTCCCGCTCGGGGCGGTGGTCGATACGCGCCCCGGCGATCCGGACGATGCCGCCGTCGGGCTCCTCAAGCCCGGCGAGACAGGCGAGCAACGTCGACTTGCCCGATCCCGACGGGCCGGTGACCGCGACCGTCTCCCCCGCGGCGACGTCAAGCGACACGCCCCGCAGCGCCCGGATCTCCTCGTCTCCCGCCCGGTAGAACCGGTACAGCTCCTCCGCGCGGAGCATCTAGGCCCACCGGAAGGAGTCGGAGACCAGCTTCCAGGGGTCGACGTTGTCCGCGCCGACCGGACCGGACAGCGTGAGGATCGCCTCGTGGCCGTCGCGGTGGAACTCGTAACGCTCGGCCTCGTCACGGACGACCTTGCCGGTGACGGGGTTGGGCGCGCTGTCCACCAGGTAGACGATCCGTACGGCCTGACCCCCCGCGCGGGTGACCGTCTCGATCTCCCTCAGGACGAAGTTCCCTCCGGCCGCCTTGAGCTTCGGCACCTCCGCTCGCGTCGCCGTCGTGACCGTGGGCGCGGAGGTCGCGGGGCCGGTCTCGATCCTGACGCTGTTGAGCTTGTCGGTGAAGCTCGCACCGGTGGCGAGGGTGGTACGCGCCCACCCCTCCGGCACCTTGATCTGGTAGCGCGGGGTCCGGTAGGCGACGAAGACGGTGCTGTCGGGGATGTCCCCCGGAGGATTGGACTCGGTCGCGTTCGGGTTCGGCTCCGCGGCGGGCGTCCGGGCCGCCACCTCGGCGGGGGCGGACGGGACGGCCTGACCTGCGGGCGCGTTCTGTACCCCGCCACAGGCCGTGAGCATCAGCAGGCCCACGAGCAATGAGGCGACCGCGGTGATGCGTCTGTCCATACCGTCCACACTAGGAATCCGCAGATCAGGGGTTTCTGAGCGCGGGGTTAACTCGGCGCTTAACTTTCCCTGCCCCGCGATGAGCGTGACCGGGGCCGTGGTCGTCGCCATGGCCCCGGTCGCTCAGCGTCGTCAGATGAGGACTGTCAGTTCTCACCACTCTGCTCGTTCTGCGCGTCGCCGCCCTGGTCGGCGTGACCGCCGTCGGCGTCCTCCTTGCCGTTGTCGCTCGCCTCGCCGGCCTCGGACCCGTCCCTGTCGGCAGACTCCTCCTCCTCACCGGACTCGCCCTTGTCAGCCGACTCCGCGCCCTCGGCGGACTCCGACTCGCCCTTGTCGGCCGACTCTCCGTCCTCACCGGACTCGGAGCCCTCGTTCGCCTCGGCCTTGTCCTCACCGGACTCAGCCTTGTCCTGGCCGTCGGCAGAGTTTCCTTCGCCCTGCTGCTCCGTACCGGTCTCGGACTCCGGCGCGGACGGGGACGAGGACGGGGAAGCCGTATCGACGGCGGAGGGGGGCGTGTCGGCGTTGGAGGCGAGAGCGCTCGCGACCCCCACGCCGCTCAGCGCGAGAACCGCGACGGCGAGCGGGGCGATCTTAGACGTGATCTTCACAGACCATTCCTTTATATCGGTCATTTCGGACACCCTCATCGTGCACCGAGGGTGATGAGACGACCGTGTGCGTCAGATGTGAGCCACTGACATGAACCCCCAAGGCGTTTCCCCAGCTCAACAACCTTGGCCACACCACCACCCAGGGCACGTTAACTGAACTAAATGGGGAGTTTTAGCAGTTCAGAGGCAACCCAAGCAGCGGCATCACCGAAGCCGACTACCGCGCTCTCCTGGAGTGGCTACGCAGCATCGACGCCACTCCGCCATCGAGTATCTCCTGAGAGCCCTGCAATCATGGTGACGGTGGAAGATGATCAGCGCCTTGCCGCATTCATGGCGACCGTGAACGTTGGCGACACCCTCGCCGGCACCGTGGCCGAGGTCACGCGATCAGGGGCAACGGTGCTCCTCGATGGCTTCGTTGCCGCTCCGGTCGGCGTCATCGGCTCCTTTGATCTTTCCTGGCAGGCCTTCCAACGTTCGACTGGTGGGATCCTGCAGGTCGGTGACCGAGTCTCTGCCGAGGTCATCGCCGTCGATTCTCAAGGCGGGCGGGTCCTGCTCTCCCGGTCAGCCGCCGAGAACCCCCAACTCTGGGCGTTCCTCAAGGCATTGCGACCGGGACAGCGCTTGGCCGGCATCGTGGCGGCTATCGAGAGTTTTGGCATCTTCGTCGATCTGGACGACGGGCCGAAGCATCCTGTCTTCCCCGGCGTCGGCTTTATCACCATGCCCGAGTTGTCCTGGCGCAGGTTCGAGGACCCATCCGAGATCATCTCGATGGGACAGCACATCACCTGCGAAGTCCTCACATTCGATACCACCAACGGTGAGGCTCGGCTGTCGCTGCGTGCCACCCAACCTGATCCCTTCCAGCAGTTCGCCCGTGACATTCACGTTGGGCAGATCCTGCACGGCTCGGTCACCAAACTGGTGCCGTTTGGAGCCTTCGTCCGCGTCGCGGACGGCGTCGAAGGCCTGATCCACCTCAGTGAGCTCTCCACCGCACCCATCGAGACGCCCGACCAAGTAGTCCAAGAAGGCGAGGAGGTCACGGTCATCGTCACTGACATCGACCTGCCACGACGCCGGCTCGCTCTATCGCGCCACCGCCGCTCGGCGCTCCAATGAGTACGCCGACAACATCCCCGCGACACGCCGAGGACCCAAGACCAACAGGCTCAGTCAGTCACCATCCGTCACCAGGCTCTGAAGCCGTCACTCCATCAGCCGATCAAGATCACTTCGGTTAAGCCTGTGTTCGCTGCCCTCTGCTACGCGTTGACCCCGCCCAGCGAGGGCGCCTAGTGCTGTGACCGGAAACGATCACCGGGTTGGCGTGTAGAGCACTGCTGCCAGTTGGATGGTGCCGATCACGTTCGATCAGCGCTCGGGAGG
>NZ_JBFBCE010000129.1:0-19236 GCF_040689595.1 Streptosporangium sp. NPDC051023
GTCTTACACCAGCTCCGCAGGCGTTTCACCTCTCCGCCGGCCCGGCGGCGAGGGTGGAGCCGATCGTGCGGGTGACGGCTTGGTCATCGCCGCCATCGAACACATTACCGAAACCTGCGGCGTCGTGCCGCGTTTCCTCCCGGCCCCGAAGGACCGGGTCTCCACGCTTAAGGAGTTGCGATGAGACTACGCATCATGGCGTCCATCGCCGCAGTAGCGGTGACGGGCGCGCTGGCGGTCATCCTCCCGACGACCTCCGCCTCCGCCGCCGCTTGCGCGGCCCCGTGGAGCGCGTCGAAGGTCTACACCGGCGGCAACACCGCCTCCTACAACAGCCACAACTGGTCGGCCAAGTGGTGGACCCAGAACGAGACCCCCGGCACCGCCGCCGTGTGGGCGGACCAGGGAGTGTGCGGCGGCGGCACGCCGAGCCCCTCCCCGACTCCGACCTCGCCCAACCCGAGCTGCGACTACCCCGACTGGGTCGCGGGCAGGGCGTACGTCACCGGCGACATCGTCAAGTACACCAACGGCCGGTACTACCAGGCCAGCCACGACAACCCGGGCTACGACCCCGTCATCAGCACGTGGTACTGGTCGCCGTACATCTGCCGTCCCTCTTCCCCCTCGCCCACCCCCTCGCCCACCCCCTCGCCGTCCCCGACGACGTCGACGACGCCGAACCCGGGAGGGTTCGTGGTCAGCGAGGCGCAGTTCAACCAGATGTTCCCGAGCCGCAACTCCTTCTACACCTACGCCGGGCTGGTCAACGCGCTGAGCGCCTACCCGGCCTTCGCGGGAACCGGCAGCGACACCGTCAGGAAGCGGGAGGCGGCGGCCTTCCTGGCCAACGTCAGCCACGAGACCGGCGGCCTGGTCTACGTGGTCGAGCAGAACACCTCGAACTACCCCCACTACTGCGACGCGAGCCAGTCCTACGGCTGCCCCGCGGGACAGGCCGCCTACTACGGCCGCGGCCCGATCCAGCTGAGCTGGAACTACAACTACAAGGCGGCCGGCGACGCCCTGGGCATCGACCTGCTCCATAATCCCAACCTGGTGCAGACCGACCCGGCGGTGGCCTGGAAGACCGGCATCTGGTACTGGATGACCCAGAACGGCCCCGGCACGATGACGCCGCACAACGCGATGGTCAACGGCGCGGGCTTCGGCGAGACGATCCGCAGCATCAACGGCGCCCTGGAGTGCAACGGCGGCAACCCCGGCCAGGTCCAGAGTCGGATCAACAACTACCAGAGGTTCACCCAGATCCTCGGTGTGACTCCGGGCGGCAACCTTAGCTGCTGAGCGCCGTCCGGCGGACGGGCCCCTGACCTAGGTCGCAGGTCAGGGGCCCTTCCATGAGGTCCGGTCCCGGGTCACCGGTCCCATCCCGAACGGGGAGTCCGTACAGCCTGCCGGCCGCCCGCGCCCCGGCTGCGATAGACGAGGTAGGGGCGGAACACGTAGCCGATCGGAGCGGCGAAGGCGTGCACCAGGCGGGTGAAGGGGAACAGCGCGATCAGCGCCATGCCGACCAGTGTGTGCAGCCTGTAAGTCCACGGCGCGCGGGCCATGGCGGCGGCGTCCGGCTGCAGGACGAAGATCCCGCGGAACCACGGCGCGACCGTCTGACGGTAGTCGTGGGCCTGGAAGGCGGCGCTGAGCAGCGTGGTCGCGAGCCCGGCGACGATCGCGGCGACCAGCACGACGTACATCATCTTGTCGTTCGCGGTCGTGGCGAGGAAGACGGGGCCCGTCGTGCGGCGGCGGTAGATCAGCAGGGCGATCCCGCCCAGCGTGCACACCCCCGCGACGCCACCGACGACCAGCGCGCTCACGTGGTACAGCGACTCGCCGATCCCGGCCGCGTCGGTCCAGCTCTCCGGGATCACCAGCCCGAACAGGTGCCCGAGCAGCACGAACAGCAGCCCGAAGTGGAACAGCGGGCTGGCGATCCGCAGCAGCCTGCTCTCGTAGAGCTCGGAGGAACGGGTGGTCCAGCCGAATTTGTCGTAGCGGTGCCGCCAGATCAGCCCGCCGACCAGCAGGATCAGGGTCAGGTACGGGGTCACCACCCAGAAGGCGGTCTGGCTCCAGCTCATCGGTAGACCCCGACCGACTCGGTCGGCGGCCCCTGCCCGGCCAGCCGCGCCACGGTCGCCCGCTCCGCCTCGTCGACGGGTGGCAGCGTGGCGCACACCGCGTCGACCACCGACCCGTACGGCGAGCCGCATTCGCGCAGCGCGAGCCGCAGCAGCTCGAGCCCGGCCCTGTTGCCCCGCAGAACGGCGGCTCCGTCCGGTTCGAGGGCGGCGAACTCCAGCATGACCGGCAGGTAGTCAGGCAGCTCGTCCCCGCACAGCTCCCACCCACAGGCCCGGTAGCGGACCTTCAGCCTGGCCAGCGACTCTCCCCGCCGCCGGGTGTCCCCGTCGGCGTAGTAGGTCAGGTAGAGGCAGCAGCGGCGCCGAAGGTCGAAGGTCTCCACGTAGTGCGCCGCCAGGTCGCCGTGTCCGACCCGCGCGAGGTGAGCGAGGAACGGTCCGAAGTACGGCTCCGCCGCCCGGCGGACCAGCGGCAGCCGTTCCCAGAAACCCTCGTCGGGGTAGCCGAGCAGATGCGCCGCGGCCTGCCACACCACGCGGTCCCCGTCCCGGCCGCTCTCCCGGCGTCTCCGCATCACCCTTACCGCCCGTCCTTCTTCTCCCGCTTCGGGAACATGCCCTCGGGGATGCCCTTGCCGTCCCAGTTGAGGAGGTTGACGCGCTCGTGGGTGACCTCGTCGCTCGTCTGGCGCTGCCTGAGCGAGTGGAAGCTCTCCACGGAGACCGGCGCCGGCGCCCCCGACGCCTCGCCGAACGGCCCCGTCATACCGGGACCGCCCTCGTAGTCGAGGCTGCAGCCAATCTCTTCGACCGATCCCGGCGTCGCCGCGTACGCCGTCGGGATGACGTACCGGTCCTCGTATCTGGCCAGGGCGAGCAGCCGGTACATGGCCTCGATGTCGTCGCCGGTCAGCCCGGCGCGGGTGCCGATCGAGGGGTCGGGCTCCTCGCCGAGGTTGATCCGGCGCATGTGGGCGCGCATCGCGGCCAGCCGCCGCAGCGCGACCTTCACCGGGATCGGGTCTCCCGCGCTGAACAGCTCGGCCAGGTATTCGACGGGGATGCGCAGCGTCTCGATCGCGCCGAACAGGTTGCCCGCGTCCTCGCCGTCGTGCCCGCTGCCCGCCAGCGCGTCCACCACCGGCGAAAGCGGCGGCACGTACCAGACCATCGGCAGCGTCCTGAACTCCGGATGCAGCGGGAGCGCGATGCGGTACCTCGCGATCAGGTCGTGCACCGGCGACCTGCGGGCCGCCTCGAGCCAGTCGTCCGGGATGCCGGAGCGCGCCGCCGCCTCGGCGACCGCCGGGTCGTGCGGATCGAGGAACACCGACAGCTGCGCTTCGTACAGGTCCTCGTCCTCGGGTACCGAGGCGGCCTCGACGACCCGGTCGGCGTCGTAGAGCATCACCCCGAGATAGCGCAGCCGCCCCACGCATGTCTCCGAGCAGACCGTCGGCAGCCCGACCTCGACCCGGGGGTAGCAGAACGTGCACTTCTCGGCCTTGCCGGTCCTGTGGTTGAAGTAGACCTTCTTGTAGGGGCATCCGGTGACGCACATCCGCCAGCCCCTGCACCTGTCCTGGTCGACCAGGACGATCCCGTCCTCGGTGCGCTTGTACAGTGCCCCGGAGGGGCACGCCGCGACGCACGCGGGGTTGAGGCAGTGCTCGCAGATGCGCGGCAGGTAGAACATGAAGGCCCGCTCGAAGTCGAGCCGCACGCTGTCGCCGATCTTCTCGACCACCGGGTCCGCGGAGGCAAGCGCGGGCCCGCCGCCGAGGTCGTCGTCCCAGTTGGCGCTCCACCGCACGGCCATCCGCTCGCCGCTGATCAGCGAGCGCGGCGGGGCCACCGGGGTTTCCGCCGACAGCGGGGCCGAGATCAGGTTCTCGTAGTCGTAGGTCCAGGGCTCGTAGTAGTCCTGGATGGACGGCATGATCGGGTTGGCGAAGATGCTCAGCATTCTGCGCAGCCGCCCGCCGGACTTGAGCGTGAGCCGCCCGTGCCGGTCGAGCTCCCAGCCGCCCCGCCACTTCTCCTGGTCCTCGTAGCGGCGCGGGTACCCCTGCCCCGGGCGCGTCTCGACGTTGTTGAACCAGACGTACTCGACGCCGCTGCGGTTGGTCCACGTCTGCTTGCAGGTGACCGAGCAGGTGTGGCACCCGATGCACTTGTCGAGGTTCATCACCATCGCGACCTGCGCCATGATCCTGCTCATCTAGTAGCGCACCTCCTGGGAACGGCGCCGGATGACCGTGATCTCGTCGCGCTGGTTACCGGTCGGGCCGAGGTAGTTGAAGGCGAACGACAGCTGCGCGTACGCGCCGATCATGTGCGTCGGCTTGATCAGCACCCGGGTCAGTGAGTTGTGGATGCCGCCCCTGCGGCCGGTCCGCTCGGTGAGCGGCACGTCGACCACGCGTTCCTGTACGTGGTACATGTACACGGTTCCCGCGGGCATCCGGTGCGACACGATCGCCCTGGCCACGACCACGCCGTTGCGGTTGGCCGCCTCGACCCAGTCGTTGTCGGCGGCCCCGATCAGCGCGGCGTCCTCGACCGACATCCAGATCGTCGGGCCGCCCCGCGAGAGGGTGAGCATGAGCAGGTTGTCCTGGTATTCGGAGTGGATCGACCACTTGGAGTGCGGGGTGAGGTAGCGGACCACGAGCCCGTCCCGCACCTGGTCGTCCACGCCGTACAGCGCCGCGATGTCCAGCGGGGGGCGATAGACCGGCAGCGCCTCGCCGTACTCGTGCATCCAGTCGTGGTCGAGGAAGAAGTGCATGCGACCGGTGAGCGTGTGCCAGGGCTTGTCGTGCTCGACGTTGACCGTGAACGGCGAGTAGCGCCGGTCGTGGGCCTCCTTGCCCGACCACTCCGGGCTTGAGGCGACGGCGACGGGCCGCGCCTGGGTGTCGGAGAAGACGATTCTGTGGTCGCGGTGCGCCAGCCCGGACAGGTCGACGCCGGTACGTTCGGAGAGCTGGGCGAAGCCCTGCGCCGCCAGCCGCCCGTTGCTGACGCCGGACAGCGCCAGCAGCGCCTCGCACATCCTGGCGTCGGTGTCCAGCAGCGGTCTTCCCCTGGAGACCCCGGTACGGCCCCGCCCGTCGCCGCGCCCGTTGCTCTGCCCGAGCCAGGTCACCTCGGCGTCGGGGTGAAACACGATCCCCTTGACCGGCAGCCCCTTACTCTCGGCGAGCGGCCCGAGCGAGGCCATCTTCTCCGCGATCGCGCCGTAGTCGCGCTCGACCACGACCAGGTCCGGCACGACGGGCCCGTCCGGCGTCCGCCCTCCCGGCTGCGCCGTCTCTCCGGGGGTGTCGTGCTGGGGCGTGGCGACCACGACGTCCCTGCGCACGCCCAGGTGCTCGGCCGCCAGCTCGGAGAAGGCCTCCGCGATGGCGTTGAAGGCGGAGAAGTCGGTCCTCGTCTCCCACGGAGGGTCGATCGCCGGGTTGAACGCGTGTACGAACGGGTGCATGTCGGTCGAGGAGAGGTCGTGCTTCTCGTACCAGGTCGCGGCGGGCAGCACGATGTCGGAGAACAGCGTCGTGGACGTCATCCGGAAGTCCAGCGTGAGCAGCAGGTCCAGTTTGCCGCGCGGCGCGCCGGGGTCGGGGGCGGGCAGGTTGGACTCGGCGCCCAGCAGATGGTGCAGGAAGTACTCGTTGCCCTTGGCCGAGGAGCCAAGCAGGTTCGAGCGCCACAGCGTGAGCACCCTCGGCCAGTTGCGGGGGTCGTCGGGATCGTCGGCGGCGAAGCGCAGCCTGCCCTCCCGCAGCTCCCGCCGGGTGAACTCGACCGGGTCCTCCGCCTCGCCCAGCTCCAGCGGGTTACGGTCGAAGGCGGGCGACATCGGCATCCAGCCGTTGCGCACCGCCCGCGCCACCAGCTCACCCGTGCTCACGCCGTCGAACTCGCCGCGCCCCAGCGGGGAGCAGAGGTCCCCGGCGTCGAACCGGTCGTAGCGCCACTGGTCGGTGTGCAGATACCAGTACGGCGTGCCCGGCACCTGCCGGGGCGGTCTCGCCCAGTCGAGCCCGCCCGCGAGCTGCGCCCAGCCGCTCAGCGGCCTGCACTTCTCCTGGCCGACGTAGTGCGCCCAGCCGCCGCCGTTGACGCCCTGGCAGCCGGTGAGCATCAGCAGCGACAGGAACGCGCGGTAGATCGTGTCGCCGTGGAACCACTGGGTGGTCCCCGCGCCCAGCACGATCATGAAACGGCCCCTGGTCTTCTCCGCCGTCTGCGCGACCTCCCTGGCGATCCGCGTCGCCCTGGCCGCCGGGACCGAGGTGATCGGCTCCTGCCAGGCCGGGGTGTACGGCTCCGCCGGGTCGTCGTAGCCACTCGGCCACGTCCCCGGCAGGCCGGGCCTGGCCACGCCGTACTGGGCGAGCATTAGGTCGAAGACCGTGGTCACCATGTGCTCGCCGAGCTGGCCGACCCGCCGGATCGGCACGCCCCTGCGCATCGTCCCCGCCCCACCGTCGAAACGGGGCAGGTCGACCGCCACCGACTGCCTGCCGTACAGGGTCAGCAGGGGGTCGGTCTCCAGCCTGAGGTTCCAGCGACCCCTGCCGGAATCGGTCCAGCGGAAGCCGATGGAGCCGTTCGGCACGAAGGGCTCGCCGTCCCGGCCCATCATCGTGGTCTTCCAGGCGGCGCCCTCGCCGCTGTCGCCCAGGTCGGCGGCGGTGAGGAACTTGTCGGGGACGTGGACGCCGTCGCGCTCGCGGAGCCGTACGAGGAAGGGCAGGTCGGTGAAGCGCGTGACGTAGTCGGTGAAGTACGGCACCTGCCGCTCGACGAAGAACTCCCGCAGCAGCACGTGGCCCATGGCCATGGCCAGCGCGCCGTCGGTGCCGGGGCGGATCGCCAGCCACTCGTCGGCGAACTTCGCCGCGTCGTTGTAGTCGGGGGAGACGACCACGACCTTCTGGCCCCGGTAGCGGGCCTCGGCCATGTAGTGCGCGTCCGGGGTCCTGGTCACCGGCACGTTCGCGCCCCACAGCATCAGGTAGGCGGCGTCCCACCAGTCGGCCGACTCGGGCACGTCGGTCTGGTCACCGAAGACCTGGGGGGAGGCCACCGGCAGGTCGGCGTACCAGTCGTAGAACGACAGCATGGTCCCGCCGATCAGCGAGAAGAACCGGGAGCCGACCGCGTGGGAGACCATCGACATCGCCGGGATGGGGGAGAACCCGGCGACCCGGTCGGGGCCGTACGCCTTGATGGTGTGCACGTGCGCGGCGGCGATCATCTCGACCGCCTCGGGCCAGCCGATCCTGACCAGCCCGCCCCTGCCCCTGGCGCCCTGGTACCTCCGCCGCCGCTCGGGGTCGGTGGTGATCTCCGCCCAGGCGGCGACCGGGTCGAGGCCCTTGTGCCTTGCCTGGCGGTACATCTCGACCAGCACGCCGCGCGCGTAGGGGTGGCGGACCCGGGTCGGGGAGTAGGTGTACCAGGAGAAGGCGGCGCCCCTGGGACAGCCGCGCGGCTCGTATTCGGGGCGGTCGGGGCCGACGCTCGGATAGTCGGTCTGCTGGGTCTCCCAGGTGATGATCCCGTCCTTGACGTAGACCTTCCAGGAGCACGAGCCGGTGCAGTTCACCCCGTGCGTCGAGCGGACGACCTTGTCGTGGCTCCATCGGTCCCGGTAGAAGGAGTCCCCCTCCCTGCCACCGGTCAGGTAGAGCGTGTGCAGGTCACGGCTCTCCGGTGCCCTCCTGAAGAACCGGCCCGTCTTGAGGAGTAGTTCCTCTGCCTCGGACCCCATGTGAGCAGTTCATCACACGTGGTTAGCATTTGTGATGTCGGGGGGTACGCATGTCGAATGAACTTCGTAAAGGCCAGACCGCCAACCTGGCGCTCGCCACGGCCGCTTTCGCGATCACCTTCTGGGCCTGGAACCTGATCGGGCCGCTGGCCGGGAGCTACAGCAGGCAACTCGGCCTGTCACCGACCCAGACGTCCCTGCTGGTCGCGATCCCGGTGCTGGTCGGCTCGCTCGGCCGCATCCCGGTCGGCATGCTCGCCGACCGGCTCGGCGGCCGGCTCATGTTCGCGGCCGTCTGCTTCGCCACCATCGTGCCGGTGCTCGGGGTCGGCTGGTCGGACTCCTACGGCTGGCTGCTGCTGTGGGGCTTCCTGCTCGGAATCGGCGGCACCTCCTTCGCCGTCGGCATCCCGTTCGTCAACGCCTGGTACGAACCCGCGCGGCGCGGCTTCGCCACCGGTGTCTTCGGCATGGGCATGGGTGGCACAGCGCTGTCGGCGTTCCTCACCCCCCGCCTGGTCGAGTCGCTCGGCAGGGCGCAGACCCACGTGCTGATGGCCGTCGCGCTGGCCGCCATGGGCGTCGTGGCGCTGCTGTTCAGCCGGAACTCGCCCGCGTGGAAACCCGCGACCGAGTCCGCGCTGCCCCGGATGCGCGACGCCATGAGGATCAAGGCGACCTGGCAGTGCGCGTTCCTCTACGCCGTCTCCTTCGGCGGGTTCGTCGCCTTTTCCACCTACCTGCCGACCCTGCTGCAGATCGTCTACGGCTTCACGCAGACCGGCGCAGGCCTGCGTGACGCGGGGTTCTCGATCGCCGCGGTCGTCGCCCGTCCCGTTGGCGGCACGCTCTCCGACCGGGTCGGCGCGGCCAGGGTGTTGCTGGTCTCGTTCGCCGGGACCACGGTCATGGCGGTCGTCCTGGCCTTCAACCCGCCGCCCGAGATCCTCGCGGGCATCTGCTTCGTGCTGATGGCCCTCTTCCTCGGGCTCGGCACCGGAGGCGTCTTCGCCTTGGTCGCCAAGCTCGTCGAGCCGTCCAAAGTCGGCACGGTCACCGGCCTGGTCGGCGCGGCGGGCGGTCTGGGAGGTTACTTCCCGCCGCTGGTCATGGGCGTTGTTTACTCCGCGACCCAGGCCTACACGATCGGCTACGCCCTGCTCGCCCTGACGGCCCTGGCCGCGCTGCTCTACACCAGGAAGGCGTTCATCTCCGCTTCGCCGACCGGCGGCGGGCCAGCAGCCCGATGAGCACGCCGATCACCATCACCACCAGCAGGGCCAGCCACAGCGGCCAGTTCACGCTGAAGGCCAGCCACCTGACCCTGACGGTCGCGCGGTTCTGTGCGATGAAGCTCGCGCCGAGCACCAGCAGCACCAGCGCGAGCCACAGCCTCGGCGGTGCCGCGGCGATCCGCCTCCCGAGCGACCGTGCCCCGCCCTCAGGCGTCGAAGCCATGAGCACCCCCTGATGACTACTGTTCGTAACAATTATACTGCTTTGAGCAACGCAAGCTGAGAGACTGGTCTCGTTTTCGAGACGAGGTGGGCACGAAGCGATAGGTTCCGGCAGGCTGTTACCGTCATGGACTACGCAATTCTCACGGGGTTCGTCCTCGTCACAGGTGTCGTGCTCGCTCTGGTCGCGCAGTGGAGGGGCTGGCGCCCCTCACTCCTGGTCGTGCTCGCGGTCGGAATCGGATTCCGGGTGCTCATCATGACCACCTCCGCGATCGACACCTGGCAGCCGGTGGACTTCGTGGAGAGCTTCAAGCCCGCGGGCGTGGCGATTCTGAACCACCAGGACCCCGTGCTCGGCAGTGAGGGCGGCTGGCACTTCCTGCCGACCATCCCCTACGTGTACGGTCTGCTGCTCTGGCTGGGAATCCCGTGGGAGTTCGGCGGCAGGCTCGTGACCGTGATCGCCGACATCGCGCTGATCCCGCTCGTCGGCAAGCTCGCGGGCGGCCAGAAGGCGTCGCTGCGCGCCTTCCAGTACGCCTGCAACCCGCTGGCCATCCTCGTCGCCTCGGTTCACGGTCAGGTCGAGCCGGTCGCCCTGGTCTTCGGCGTGGCCGCGTTCGTGGTCGCCCGCGGCCCCGGTGACCCCGACCGCCCCGGCATCGTCGTCGACGTGGTCACCCTGACCAGGCAGCGTGTCTCGGCCCTGGGCCTCGGCGGCGCCGTACGGAGCCTCCTGAGGCCGGGCGGCGTCGTGCGCACCGCCCTCGCGCCCGACGGCCTGGTGCGCGGGGCGCTCACCCCCGGCCCCGGCGACACGGCCTCCATGCGCAGGGCCATGCTGGCCGGACTGCTGATGGGCCTGGCCCTGTGCGCGAAGAGCTGGCCGATCTGGCTGATCCCCGGCATGCTCCTGCTGCTGCCGACCTTCCGCTCCCGCGTCGCCGCGTTCGTCGCCACCGCGGTCCCGCCGGTCTTCTTCCTGGTCACCCTGCCCATCTTCGCGGGCACCTCGCTGGACCAGATCCCCGAGGTCATCCGCATCATGGGAGACGTCCGCCCGATCGTCGGCGAGTGGGGCTACAGCGCCATCCTGGTCAACGGCGACTGGACACTCGACGCGGGGATCGCCACGTTCGGCACCCGGCTGATCTACATCACCATGCTGGCCGTCGCCTTCCTCTGGCGCCGCGCCGACCCGATCGACCTCACCACCGCCCTGCTGCTCGCCTTCATGGTCACCACGCCCCGCCTCGGCGCGCAGTACCTGCTGTGGTTCATGCCGTTCCTGATCGCCCGACCGACCCGCTTCGCCTGGCCCGCCATCATCGGCGTCTCCCTCTGGGCGGGGTACGGCTACCTCTACATGACCCAGTTCGACACCAACACCTGGTGGGCACTGCACTCCGTCTGGTCCAGGTGCTCCATCGTGCTGCTGCCGATCCTGGCCCTGGCCATGCCCTGGGGGCGCCGCCTCTCCAAGGCCCCCGCGGTGCGCCCGGAGATCATCCCGAAGGTCCCCGTCGTCACCTCAGCACCCGCGTGAACCCTCGCGCCCACCGGAAAACCGGGTGCGCGGCGGGCATCGGCAAGAGCTCGCCGGTGCGCGAGTTCGCGGCCTCGCTCGGCCTGGAGTACGTGACCATGCTCGGCACCCAGCTCGCCCCGGAGGACCTCGTTGGAGTGCCCGAGCTGGTCGGTGGGCGCAGCCGGTTCGCGCCGCCCGAGTCGATCGCCAGGGACGAGCCGTACTGCCTGTTCCTCGATGAGCTCAACGCCTCCGCGCCCGAGGTGCAGAGTCACTGATCGCCGCCAGGAGAAGGGACTGCTAGGTTCGGTTGACTGTGACGAACAACGTGGAAGTTCTGCGCTACACCGCTTTCACCCACGACCCCGAAGGGGGCAACCCCGCGGGCGTCGTCCTCGACGCCGCAGAGCTGTCCGACACCGAGATGCTCGCCGTCGCGGCGGAGGTCGGATACTCGGAGACGGCCTTCGTGACCGCCCGCGACGATGAGCGTCGCGTGTTCCGGGTGCGATATTTCGCCCCCGAGGCAGAGGTCGCGTTCTGCGGGCACGCCACGATCGCCACCGCCGTGGTACTGGCCGAACGGCTCGGGATCGGGCAACTGCTGTTCGAGACCAACGCGGGCGAGATCGCCGTGGACACCGAGATCGACGACGACACGCTTCGTGCCACGCTCACCAGCGTGCCCACCCGCTCCCGCCCCGCAGGGGAGGACGAACTCGACGAGGCGCTCGTCGCGCTCGGCTGGTCGCGCGACGACCTCGACCCGGCGTTCCCGCCACACGTGGCCTTCGGCGGAGTCGAACACCTCGTGCTCGCCGCCGCCTCCAGAGAGCGGCTCGCCGACCTCGACTACGACTTCGACGCGCTGCGGTCGGTGATGACCCGGCACGGCTGGACGACCGTGAACCTCTTCTGGCGCGAGAGCGACCGGCGTTTCCACGCCCGCAACCCGTTTCCGATCGGAGGAGTGGTCGAGGATCCCGCGACCGGGGCCGCGGCCGCCGCCTTCGGCGGCTACCTCCGGGTGCTGGGGACCGGCTCCGCCGAGTTCACGGTCATCCAGGGAGTGGACATGGGGCGGCCCAGCACGCTGAAGGTCTCGATCGCCTCGGAGGACGGCCGCACCCGAGTCGGCGGCGGCGCCGTCCCCCTGGACACGCCCTCCTGTTAACCTCACCGCTCGCCGTACCGGTGCGGGGAAGATCACGGACACGGTGAAGGTAAGCGGTCGCACCGGGCACGCCTGCCTCTGGAACCTCCGGCCCCAGGGTCCACCGGTGATCTCCCGCCCCGGGATTCCTCACCGGACGAGTCCGGATTAAAGGAGGGGGGCGCCGTGTGAGTGAATCTCTCCATGGACGAATACCTGAAGCGGATCGGGGCGGCCCGCCCGCCTCGCCCGGACGCCGAGTCACTCCACGAGCTTCAACGGCGTCACCTGCTGACGGTTCCGTTCGAGAACCTGAGCATCCATCTCGGAGAGCCCATCGTGCTCGAAGAGCGGGCCCTGATCGACAAGATCGTCGGCAGGCGCAGGGGCGGCTTCTGTTACGAGCTCAACGGGGCCTTCGCGGCCCTGCTCCGCTCGCTGGGCTACCGGGTGACCCTGATGGCCGCCAGGGTGTTCGCCGACGGCTCCCTCGGGCCGCCCTTCGACCACATGGCGCTGCGGGTCGACGCTCCCGATCCCTGGCTCGTCGACGTCGGTTTCGGCAGGTTCACCCACCGCCCGCTCCGTCTCGACCTGCGCACCGACCAGTCCGACTCCGGTGGGGTCTTCCGCCTCACCGAGACCGACGAGGGCGACCTCGACGTGCTGAAGGACGGCGAGCCCCAGTACCGTCTCGAACAGCGGCCACGCGCCCTGGCCGACTACGAGGCGACCTGTTGGTGGCAGCAGACCTCCCCCACGTCGCACTTCGCCCGCTCGCTCGTCTGCTCCCTCCTCACCGAGGAAGGACGCCTCACCCTGACCGGCAGGCTGCTCGTCCGCACCACCCGGGACGGCCGGCAGGAACTTCCCCTGACCACCGACGCCGAAGTCCTCGCCGCCTACCGTGACCATTTCGGCATCGAGCTGGACAGGGTGCCCGTGCTGTCCGCCGGGCGGCCCGGGCACTCGGGGGAGGTTTGATCCGCCTCTCACATGCCCGTTCCGGCGGGCCCCGTCCCACTTCTCCGCTTCACACATGTCCGTTTCGGTCCTGATTTGGACAGTGTGCCTGTGCCATCCGCAGGGCAGGCCGGGCGCCCGGAGGAGGCCTGGCCCGCCTCTCGCATGTCCGTTTTGGCGATTCCCGCCGCACTGCAGGGTTCGTCTTCACCGCCCCGACACGTCTGCCCCATCCCCCCTGCGTCCGGTTCTTTTGCCAGCCCGGTGTCGTTCACGGCGCCGGTACGGCGGGTAGTGGCGCGGGGCGGTTCGGCGCCCGTCGATGGCGCGTGCCGCTACGAATGTCCGAGAAGTCTGCCCAGAGAGACCCCGGCCAGCCGCCTGACCTCGTTGGCCATGTGCGACTGGTCGGCGTATCCACTGGCCAGGGCGACCTCGGCGGCCGCGACCCCGTCTCTGGCCAGCCGCAGCGCCCGCTGGAACCGCACTACCCGCTGCAGCGTCTTCGGTCCGTACCCGAAGGCCCGCAGCGACCGGCGGTGCAACTGCCGCTCGCCGAGCCCGAGATCCCAGGCCACCTGCCCGACGCTCCTGCCCGCCCGCAGCGCCTCGGCGATGGCGGGAGCCGCGGGATCGGGATCGGGTGTCTCGCGCAGCCGTACGGCCAGCTCCTTCTGCATGGTCCAGGGCGTCAGACTCGGCAGCACGCCCAGCTCCGCCAACGGCACCCGGGCGTCCCGCAGGGCCTCGACCGGCACGCCGAACACCTCGCCAACCGCGCCGGGCCGGAAACGGATGCCGCTGTAGCGGTCACCCGGGGCCATCCGCACGGGCATCGGCCCCGTGTCCGGCCCGGCGACATGCGGCCCGTCGGGTCCCCAGATCAGGTCGACGCAGCCGTCGGGAACCACCAGCTGCGTCGAGGACGAGGTGGCGAGGTGCGTCCAGACACAGGCCACCCGCCCGGCGAGCGCTGTGTCCGGGGCCAACTCGCGGTACATGCTCCCAGGCTAAGACCGGAACCTCCGGGCTCGTTCCCGCGGTCGCCCCTCTTCCGGCCGGGGGCGAGAGCCTGAACCAGGACCGGAACCCCCACCCCCGCTCATCTTTCGGCCAGAGGCGATAACCCGGCTGAGCTAGGGCAGTGCCTCCAGTGCCCCCCGCGCCCGTTCCGTCAGACGTCCGTCGTCCATCTCCGTCACCCGGATCGCATGACCGAGCTGCGCCATGTCATGCGTGACCAGAAGCGTCGCCACGGCTCGCTCCCCGGTCAGCTCCGCCAGCAACTTCACGATCTCCGCGCCCCTGGCGTGGTCCAGCGCCGAGGTCGGCTCGTCGACCAGCAACACCGCCGGGTCTCCCATCAACGCGCGGGCGATGTTGACCCGCTGCCGCTCGCCGCCGGACAACTGGTGCGGACGCCGCCCCTCCCGGCCCGTGAGCCCCACGGCGCGCAGCAGACCGGTCGCCCTGCCCCGGGCCTCACCGGAGACGCCACCCCGCATGTGCTCAACGGCCAGCAGCTGCTCGAGCGCGGTGAGCGAGGCGATCAGGTTGGCCTGCTGGAAGACGAGCCCGATCCGCTCCCTGCGCAACGCCGTACGCTCACCGTCGCCGAGCCCCGACGCGTCCTTCCCGCCGACGATCACCCGCCCGGAGTCGGGCCGCAGCAGGGTGCCCGCGACGGCCAGCAGGCTGGACTTTCCCGACCCCGAAGGGCCGACCACCGCGACCAGTTCGCCGGGCCCCACGGTCAGCGACACGTCGTCGAGGGCGACCAGTGTGGTGTCGCCATCGGCGTAGGTGAGGCGCACATCGGTCAGTTCCAGGCTCATCGGGCACTCCCCAGGGCGATCAGCGGGTCGACGGAGGTGATGCGGCGTACGGCGAGCAGAGCCCCCGCCATACCGAGGACGATCATGGCCAGCACCGGCACCAGGGTCGTCGACAGGCTCAGCACGAACGGCATGACCCGCTCCGCGAGCGCTCCGGCTCCCAGCCCGGCGGCCCCGCCGATCCCGCAGCCCGCCGCCAGGACGATCAGCGCCTGCGTCAGGGCGTCGCGCATCAGGTAGCCCCCCGAGGCGCCGAGCGCCTTCATGATGGCGATGTCGCCCTGCCGCTGGACCGTCCACACGGTGAAGAACGCCCCGATGACCAGCGCGGAGATGACGAACAGGAACCCCCGCATCAGGCTCAGCGAGCCGTTCTCCGAGGTGTAGGAGCCGATTCCGGCCAGTGACTCCTCCTTGGTCACCGGATGCGTGCCCAGCGTCCGCGCGGGGACGCCGCCGCTCAGCACGACCACGGTCGCGGTGCCCGGCCGCGCGTGCGCGACGCGCCGCCAGTCCGCGAGCGTGGACCACACCACGGGGGTGTGACCGTAGGAGTCGTCAGGGCCGATCCCGGTGACTCGGTACTTCCCGTCGCCGATCGTCACGGTGTCCCCGGCGGCCAGGCCGAGGTCCGGCGACACGATCAGCTCGCCGTCCGCCTGCCGCGCCGGCGCGAGGGAATCGGAGCCGAAGACCGCGACCGCCTGGTTCGCGCCGTCGTGGCCCAGCCTGGTCTGGACGATCCCCAGCGGCTGCCCGCCCAGGCCCTTCCACTGGGCCTCGGTGACCGTGCTGTCGGAGAAGGAGGTCTTCTCGCCGCCGAACGCGATCAGGTCGCCTCTCAGGTTCTCGACAGCGGAGATGTTCTCTCCGGCGAGTCCTGCGGTGAGTCCTGACAGCAGGACGACCAGCAGGGTGATGAGTGCCACGACGGACCCCATGAGGGCGAATCGTCCCCTGGCGAAACGGATGTCTCTCAGTGCGATGAACAAGTGTGTCTCCGGTCGCTTGCCTCTTGACCTCCTCAGGCTCGTCGCTCCCGCGGGCGACGGGCATCGCGACTCCGGTCGGTGGGCGAATCAACCGAAGGATGGATGCGAGTCACCCTCACACCCCTTCTAACCTGGGCATATGACAGGGAGGTTCGAGGTTCCCGCCATGCGGCTGCTCCGGTACGGCCTGCACGGCGTGTTCTCCGTGCTGCTCGTGGTCGGCCTGGTCCGAGTGTCCGGATCGTGGGCGACGCTGTCCGGCGGCGTCCTACTCGGCGCCGTCTACGCGGCGGGCCTCCCCCTCGGCAGGCGCCGTACGGCGTCGCTGGCCTGGCTCGCGGCTCTCACCCTGCTCTGGGCGGCACTCGGCCTGCTCACCACGGACTTCGTCTGGCTGGCCTTCCCGCTGTTCTTCCTCTGCCTGCACCTGCTTCCGCCGCGTGCCGGAGTCCCGGCCGTGATCGCCCTCACCTTGGCCGCCGTCGGCACGCTCGCCGTACACGAGAGTGCGCTCAACCCGGCCCAGGTGGTCGGACCGGTGATCGGCGCGGTGGTCGCGGTCATCATGGTCACCGGCTACGCGGCCCTGTACCGGGAGAGCGAACGTCGCCGCTCGCTCATCGACGAGCTGACCCGCACGCGCGCCGAGCTGGCGGCCACCCAGCACGAGGCCGGGGTGCTCGCCGAGCGCCAGCGGCTGGCCCGGGAGATCCACGACACCCTCGCGCAGGGCCTGTCCAGCATCGTCCTGCTGCTCCGCGCCACCTCGCCCGACCCTTCGGGATACGTGGGGGAGGCGCTGCGCGCGGCCGAGGACAACCTCGCGGAGGCCCGCCGTTTCGTCCACGCCCTGACCCCGCCCGGCCTGGATGGCTCCCTCGGTTCTCTCGAGGAGGCGCTGCGACGCCTCTGCACGCGGGAGGGAGCCGCCTTCCAGGTGGACGGGGAGCCGTACCCACTGTCCCGCGGGGCCGAGATCGCGCTGCTCAGGATCGCCCAGGGCGGCCTCGCCAACGTCTCCCGGCACGCCGAGGCGAACAGGGCCGCGCTCACGCTGACCTACATGGAGGACGAGGTGGCCATGGACATCGTCGACGACGGGCGGGGGTTCGACCCGCGGACCCGCTCGGGCAACGGTCTCGGCTTCATCCGCGAGCGGGCCGCCGAACTCGGTGGCACCGTCAGCGTCGAATCCACCCCGTGGCTCGGTACGGCCCTGGCTGTCACGCTCCCCGTCGCCTCGTCCGTCACGTCGCCGCTCGCCGTCCCGCCCGTGACGTCGCCCGCGGCCCCGCCCGCGCCGTGATCCGCCTGCTGCTCACCGACGACCACCCCGTCGTCCGCAAGGGACTGCGCGCGGTCTTCGACCAGGCCGCCGACATGACCGTGATCGGCGAGGCCGCCACGGGAGAGGAGGCCGTACGGCTCGCGCCCCGCGCCGACGTCGTGCTGATGGACCTGCGCCTGGGGACCGGCATGTCGGGCGCGGAGAGCACTCGGCTGATCGGGCAGTTGCAGAATCCGCCCCGGGTGCTGGTGCTGACCACCTACGACACCGACGGCGACATCTTCGCCGCCGTCGAGGCCGGGGCGGCGGGCTACCTGTTGAAGGACGCCCCGACCGACGACCTGCTCGACGCCATCCGTGCGGTGGCCAGGGGAGAGACCATCCTTGCCCCGCCGGTCGCGGCCAGGTTGGTCACCCGGATGCGGTCGCCACGGGCGTCGCTGTCCCCTCGGGAGGCCGAGATCGTCGCGCTGGTCGCGGACGGTCTGTCGAACCGGCGGATCGCCCGTGAGCTGTTCATCAGCGAGGCCACGGTGAAGAGTCACCTGGTGCACATCTACGCCAAGCTGGAGGTGGACAACCGTACCGGTGCGGTCACGGTCGCCCGGCGTCGGGGACTTCTCCGGAGATGAGGGCGGCGGCCCACTCCGCGTCGGGGTCGCTGTCGACCAGCAGGGCGCGGGCCAGCAGGCTGAGCGGGATGGCGAGCAGCGCCCCGAGCGGGCCCAGCACGAACGCCCACAGCAGCAGGGACAGCATCGTCACGGTCGTTGACAGGCCCACGGCGTCGCCGAGGAACTTGGGCTGGATGAGCGATTGGATGACGAAGTTGATCGCCATGTAGCTGGCGATCACCAGGACCATGGTCTTGGGGCCGCCCTGGAGGAGGCCGAGGAGCGCGGGCGGGATCAGCCCGATGACGAAGCCGATGTTCGGGATGTAGTTGGTGAACAGTGCCAGAACGCCCCAGAGCACTGGAAGCGGGACATCGAGCACCGACAGCGCGATGATGTCCAGCACCGAACAGACGAGCCCGAACACCGTCGAGACCACGAGGTATCGGCGGGTGTTGTGGGCGAACCCGCTGAGGGCCCTGATGAGCGCGGGGCGCTTTTGCGCCGTGCCGGACGACAGGATCAGCGAGATGGCCCGGGCGTCCAGGCACATGGCCAGTACCAGGACGACGATGAGCACCAGGCTGGAGAAAACCCCGAGCAGCCCGGAGGCAAAGCCGCCGAGGAGCCCGAAGATCTTGCCGGGATCGAGCGTCTTGATCGCCTGGCTCATCTGCTGGGGACCGATGCCGAGACGTGCGGCGAACTGCTGTACCTGGGTGAGGAACTGTTCGAACTGCTGGTTGTACGTCGAGGCGAGGGTCGTCATCTGGGCGACCGAGTAGGTGAGGATCGCCACTATGCCCAGCAGCAGGAGCAGTACCAGTGTCAGGGGAACCGCGACGAGCGTCCAGCCGGGCGCTCCACGCCTCTCCAGCCAGGTTCTGACGGGGGCGACCGCCAGGACGAGCACCAGCGCGAGAAGGACGGGTCCGATGATCGACCCGACCTCTCTCATGCCGGCCAGCGTGACTACGGCACTCGCCGCGCAGAGCAGCACGACGAGGGCCCGAGGAACTCGGCCTTGCTCTGTCATATCGAATCTCTACCCATATGGGGAGAAACACGTCTCCACCGGGGCAGTCACCGATTTGACGGGGGCGGACGTCGTACATAGAGTTCACAGGCCCGAGGGGGTTGGCGGAGATCGCCAAGGCCTCGGGACCCCCTTCTGATCAAATTCCCCCGGTGGGACGCGTGCGTCCTGATGGGAATCGGTTCGACAAGAGCCGGATGTTGGAGTAAGTTTGAAGGGTTGCTCCGGAGACGGGGCAGTCTGAATTCCTCTCAGACAAGCTAGATCGAATCAAATGGATCCGCTCGGATCGGTTTGACACGAAAAAGCGGGTCTGAAAGAATAAAGACACAACGAAATGAACGAAACGAAACGCCCCGGAAGCTCCGGATAGAAAAGTTCGGGCGGATGGTGAACGCGTCCGTTTCTTGAGAACTCAACAGTGTGTTAAAAGCCAGTGCATGAAGCACAACCCGTCCCAACCACACGATGTGT
>NZ_JBFBCE010000130.1:0-18845 GCF_040689595.1 Streptosporangium sp. NPDC051023
CACGGCGTTTCCTTCTGATGCGGGGGCGGGCCCGTCTTTCGACGGGCCGCGCCTCGGTGGGGCCGTGCCTCAGCGGTAGGCGGGGATGCCGGTCAGGGCCTCGCCGAGGACGAGGGTGTGGATCTCCTGGGTCCCCTCGTAGGTCAGCACGCTCTCCAGGTTGTTCATGTGCCTGATCACCGGATATTCCAGGGTGATGCCGTTGCCCCCCAGGATCGAGCGTGACTGGCGGGCGATGTCCAGGGCGGCGCGGACGTTGGCGAGTTTGCCGAAGCTGACCTGGCGGGGGGTGAGGGTGCCCGCGTCCTTCAGCCGGCCCAGATGGAGAGCGGTGAGCTGAGCCTGGCCGAGACCTACGTACATCCAGGCGAGCTTCTCCTGGGTCAGCTGGAAGCCACCGATGGGCTTGCCGAACTGGACACGGGTCCTGGAGTAGTCGACGGCGGACTCCAAGCAGGCGCGAGCCGCGCCCACGACGCCCCACAGGATGCCGAAGCGGGCTTCCGAGAGACACGACAGCGGGCCCTTCAGGCCGCGGACCCCAGGCAGTACGGCCGACGCCGGGAGCCGGACGTCATCGAAGTACAGCGAGGACGTCACCGAGGCTCTCAGGGACATCTTCCTGTGGATCTCAGGGGCGGAGAAGCCGGGCGTGTCGGTGGGGACCACGAAGCCGCGGATGCCGTCCTCCGTCTGGGCCCAGACCACGGCCACGTCGGCGACGGAGCCGTTGGTGATCCACATCTTGGAGCCGTTGAGGATCCAGTCTCCCGAGGGGTCCTGCTTGGCGTGGGTACGCATGGTGGCCGGGTCGGAGCCGTGGTCGGGCTCGGTGAGGCCGAAGCAGCCGATCGCCTCGCCCGCGGACATCCGGGGGAGCCATTGCTCTTTCTGCTCCGCGGAGCCGTACTTCCAGATGGGGAACATGGCGAGCGATCCCTGCACGGAGACGAACGACCGCAGCCCCGAGTCTCCGGCCTCGAGTTCCCGGCAGGCGATGCCGTACGAGACGGCGTCCAGGCCCGCGCAGCCGTACCCGTCCAGGTGCATGCCCAGCAGTCCGAGGGAGCCGAGCAGCGGTGCCAGCTCACGAGTGGGGAAGACCGCTTCCTCGAACCAGTCGCTCACGTGGGGTAGCACCCTGTCTGCGACGAACTCCTTCACGGTGTCGCGGATGAGTCGTTGCTCCTCGGAGAACGTGTCGTCGACGCGCAGGAGATCGTCCATGGGGTGTTCCTCTCTCATCGGGCTCTGTCAGGGTATTGCCGATGCTTTCGGGAGGGATGTCAGGGTCGTGCCAGGGGGAATCCCGATGTGAGTGATGTCCTTTGTAGGGCAGTCTGAAGACATGAACGAAAACGACTTCTCGGGTGTCAGGCAGCTCCGCAGGACCAAGGACGGGCGCATCATCGCGGGTGTGGCCGCCGGTCTCGGACGCTACGTCGGCGTCGACCCCAACATCATCCGCGCGGCCCTCGCCGTCACCACCCTCTTCGGTGGCCTCGGGGTCGGGATCTACGCGATCGGCTGGCTGCTCCTGCCCGAGGAGGGCAAGAACACCTCGATCCTCCAGGACCTGGTCAGCAGGAACAAGGACAACCCGGTGTGGCTGGACGCCAAGGCCAAGGCCGAGCAGGGCTGGGCGAAGGCCGAGCAGAGCTGGTCCAGGAGCACCAGCCAGCGGGACCCCCACTACCCGGCCCCGCAGCACCCGGCCCACCAGGAGCCGGCGCCGCAGTACCCCACCCACCAGGACCCGGTCCAGCAGTATCCCGCCCCCACGGCCCCGCGCAACCCCGACGGCACCACCCCCCAGGTGTGACTCAGGCGGTCGCCTCAGCGCGAGCCCTCTCGATGATCTCCTGGCGGGATCGTGTCCAGAGCACGGCCAGCGCGGCCGAGACGAGGAGACCCGCCGCGCCGGCCAGTGCCACCACCATCTCGGGACCGAGCCTGTCCGCGGCGGCGCCGCCGACGAGGATGCCGACGCCCTGCGAGGCGAGCAGTCCCGAATGCACGAGCCCGAAGGCCAGAGCCCGCCGCTCGGCGGGTATGCACTGCACGAACGCGGCGTTGGCCGCGAGCTGATAGGCCCCGCCGACCCCTGAGAGGAACCACAGGACCAGCACCACGGCGAGCGGCGGCCGTACGGCGCACACGACCAGCGGCGCGCAGGTCAGCATCGCCAGCCAGCCCATCACGTGGAGCCGCGTCGACGAGGTGACATATCGGCCGAACAGGAACGCGCCGACGACGGTCCCGGTCGGCATCGCGGCCATCAGCAGACCCGCGACGAAGGAGATCTGCTGCGGATCGCCGGTGAGCGTCGCGGCGTAGGGGGTAGCGATTCCCTCAGGAAGCACGTAGAAACCGCACAGCCAGGCGAACAGGACGAGCATCCGCAATCGGCCGTCGCGGAAGACGAGCCCGGCGCCTGCGCGGGTCATGGTCCACATCGAGGGACTGCCCGCGTCGCCGCGGACGGGGGCTGGGCGCCGCCGTACCCCGGCGACCAGGATCAGCGCGGAGGCCAGGAAGGTGGCCGCGTCGAGGGCCAGTGCCCGGTACGGTCCCATGCCCATGATCAGGGCGCCGCCGAGGGCGAAGCCCAGCATCTGGGCTCCCTGGTTGGTCATGTTCTGCAGCGCGGAGCCCACGACGTAACGGTCACCCTCGAGGATCTCGGGGAGCAGCGCCGCCCTGGCTGCGGAGAACGGGGCGCTGAGCAGCACCACGCAGACGACCAGCGCGCACAGAGCGGCGAACGGGGTGCCGGGAATCGCCATGAGCCCGACCATGACCGCCCTGAGCAGGTCACAGATGATCATGATGCGCCGTCGGGCGTGGCGGTCGGCAAGGGCCGCGAGCAGCGGCCCGCCGATGATCGGGGGCAGATAGGTCAGCGCGTAGACCGACGCCGTCGCCAGGGGAGACTCGGTCCGCTGGAAGACCAGCACGGACAGCGCCACTCGTGAGAGCTGGTCGCCGAGGAGCGAAAGCCCCTGGGCCATCCAGAGCGCGCGAAACTCTCCGATGGCGATGATTTCGCCATATGTCACTTGGCGCTCGGCGGGGCGGCGATGCCGCCCGGGTAGCCGGCCGGGCCGGGTGGCCGCCATAGGACTCCGCTGGGCTGCAGGCACATTGACTGTGGGTGGTCAGTATGTAACCTACGGTGCCCGCTGAATCGCCGTCGCGCAACTGAAAGCAATCAAACCAGTGCGGACTGTAGCTATATGTCGGGAAATCTCCGGAGTGTCCGGGAAAGATGGGTAGTGAGGCTTGGCTACCAGCCGAGCTCGTGCAGCCTGTCGTCGTCTATGCCGAAATGATGTGCTATTTCGTGGACCACGGTGATTCGCACTTCCCGCACCACATCGTTTTCGGTCTCGCAGATTGACCGGATCGGGTTGCGGTAGATCTCGATCCGGTCGGGTAACACTCCTGCGTACCAGTCCCCGCGCTCGGTGAGTGGAACCCCCGTGTACAGGCCAAGCAGATCCGGTTCAGGCGGATCGTCCACGACCACCACGACCACGTTGTCCATGACTCTCGTCAGCTCGGGAGGGATCGTGTCCAGCGCCTCGGCCACGAGCTCCTCGAACTTCTCTCTCGAGACCTCGATCACACCTGCCATTGTGCCCCGGGTTCTCGGGTAAGGGGGATGCGCATGGATCTCAGAAACCGAACCCGGTGGCTGCGCCGCTTCGCGAAGGAACTCGTGCGGGGCGTGACCGTCGTCGTCGTGGCCATCGCCTCTGCCTGGCTCGGGATCATGCTTGGCGGAGCCGTACACGCCAATGTCGGGCCCGTCGAGATCGGCATGTCGGCCGAGCCGTCGTGGGCGGGGGAGACCGTCCTCGACGCCCACCCGTTCGGCACGCTCCTGTTCGACACCCACAACGCGCCGGTAGGCCTGCGCATCACCCTGGAGAACATCAACCCTGCCCGGGTCAGCACGCTCCTGGAGGACCCGCGACTGTCCGCCAGGCTGCCCGTGATGATGGAGAGGGAGCTGCGGGAGGGGGTCAAGACGTTGGTCCTGCGGGCCCTCGTGTGCGGCCTCGCAGGGGCCCTGATCGGCTCGCTGATCGTCTTCCGCAGGCCGGGGCCGGCCCTGGCGGGCCTGCTGAGCGCGGCCGTCGTCATCGCGGGCACGGGGGCCGCCGTCGCCCTCACGTTCCGTCCCAAGTCGGTGGTCGAGCCGAAGTACACCGGCCTGCTCGCCGGGGCGCCCTCCCTGGTGGGCGACGCCGAGTCGATCGTGACGAAGTTCGAGTCATACCGGGCCCAGCTCGCCAAGCTGGTCAACAACGTCTCCCAGCTCTACGACACGGTCTCCGCCCTGCCGCTGTACGACTCCGACCCCGCCTCGATCCGGGTGCTCCACGTTTCCGACATCCATCTCAACCCGATCGCCTGGAACCTCATCCACTCGCTCACCGCCCAGTTCAAGATCGACGCGATCGTGGACACCGGCGACCTGACCGACCACGGCACGGGACCTGAGGACAAGTTCGCCGAGGAGATCGGCCGGTTCGGCCTGCCGTACGTCTTCGTCAGGGGCAACCACGACTCCGGGTCGACCCAGAAGGCCGTCGCGAAACAGAAGGGCGCCATCGTCCTCGACGACACCGTCAAGACTGTGGCCGGGCTGCGCATCTACGGCCTCGGCGATCCCCGGTTCACCCCGGACAAGTCTGTGGCCGTCGACACCGACCTCGACTCCCTCGCCGCCACGGGGCGCACGCACGCGACCAGGCTCGCGCTGGACCCCAAGCCCGTCGATCTCGTGGCCGTGCACGACCCGACGATCGCCAGGCAGTTCTCCGGAATGACCCCCATGATCCTCGCGGGCCACTCCCATGAACGGTCGACCGAACTCCTTCCCTCGGGAACCCGCCTCTTCGTTCAGGGATCGACCGGCGGCGCGGGCCTGCGCGCCCTGGAACACGACGAACCCACTCCCGTGGCGGCCTCGGTCCTGTACTTCGACCGCAAGACACACCGCCTGCGGGCCTGGGACGACATCACATTGGGAGGCCTCGGAGAGCAATCTGTCCAGATCGAACGTCACGTTGAGACCGCCCCTGGCCGTACAATTTCTCCTGGGCCGACGGTCAGCCCGTCTCCGACGGGATCGACCACCGGCACCGCGTCGCCTTAAGTCGGAACGCCGCTTTGGCATCGGGGTCAAAAGTCCCCTATGCTTCAGAGGTCTCCAGCGGAAGACGGCAACGGAGCGGGACACCAGTTCCGAGCCCCCATCGTCTAGTGGCCTAGGACACCGCCCTTTCAAGGCGGCGACACGGGTTCGAATCCCGTTGGGGGCACCTGCTGAGCGAAAGCTCGCCAGGGAAACGGCAGGTCGAAGACCTCCGAAGAACTGGTAAGCTAAGCAAGGCAAGAAAGACGGAAGCGAAAACTTCCGACAAAGCAAGGTCCTGTAGAGCAGTTTGGAGTGCTCGCCACCCTGTCAAGGTGGAGGTCGCGGGTTCAAGTCCCGTCAGGACCGCTCTGGTAGGTGTTCGATCCACCACCGAGGTCAGGTAGCTCAGTCGGTACGAGCGTCCGCCTGAAAAGCGGAAGGTCGGCGGTTCGACCCCGCCCCTGACCACAGCAGCTGAGCAGCAGAAACGCCCCGAGCCGATCACGGCCGGGGCGTTCCTTGTTTCAGATGACGACAACGCTGACGACAACGCGCCTAGAGGTGAGGGTCCGTACGTACGGACTTGTATGAGGTCATGTCGGCGTAGAGGCGGTGCACCCTGGCCAAGAAGAAGTCTTCTAGGTCGGTCGCATCCAGATAGTTCATGTAGCCCCTGACGGCCTGATGACCGCGGCTGTTACCTCTGCCTTGCTTACGGCCTTGATCGACAAGGTGCTCGGCGGCGGCTAAGAGCATGCCCGCCAAGATCTCCTCCGAGGCGATCCGGAGATCGTCAGGCGTCAGGGGTCTCCCGTGCGTGTGACTGCTGAGGGCCAGCAGAGCCTTCAGCAAGGCTTCGCGGTTCGGGTTGTCTGGGAGAAGTTGAGGAGACATCGCAAAGTCCTTTCGCGGTAGTGCCGGAGTATTTACGGGTTCGCTTATTTATCTCCGGCGGTAATGCTGTGCTTCTTAAGAGGAGAATTCATAGGATGATCCTGTGAATGGAAGGAGAGTAGTTGCGGCTTCGCTTGAGCGCAAGCCCTCTACGGCGGCTCTTCCGCTTATGGACACGAGTGCGCCCCGAGCTATGTGCCCGGGGCGTATGGCGCAAGGTCCGAATGGGTTAGCTGAGAGCGTCGCCGAGTCTGCCGAGGGCTGTGCGCTTGTCGTCAAGCGACGCGTGGGCATAGATGGTCATCGTGACCTCGATGTCGGAGTGACCGACGATCTCCCGGACTGTGTGCGGGGGCACGCCCAGGTCGAGCAGGAGACTCACGCAGGTGTGTCGGAGGTCGTGGAGCCGTACGGCTCCGAGTCCGGCCGCGGTGCGGATCTCTCCCCAGCTCCGCCGAAGGTTGTCCGGCTCCATGGGCGTACCGCGCCGAGAGGGGAACACGAGGCCGTGGTCTTTCCAGTCAGGCCAGTGGTCCGAACGCTCGGCGAACTGCCGCTTGCGGTGCTCCTTGAGAGCATCGAGGCAGATCGGCGGGAGTGGGATGGTGCGCTCAGAGTCGTCGGTCTTGGGCTTGACGAACTGAAGTCGGCCGCCGACCCGCTGGAGGGTCTGGATCACTTCGAGCGTCCCAGCCTCCAGGTCGACGTCCTGCCAGCGGAGCCCGAGAAGCTCCCCACGCCGCAGGCCGAGGCAGACAGCCAGGACGTACAGCGCGCCGAGGCGGTGACCCGGAGCGGCCTTGAGGATCGCCTTGGCCTGGGTGACGGTCAGGCCCCGGTTGACCTTGTACTTGGGCGGTGAGACCTTCACGAGCTTGGCCACGTTCCGGTGGATCACCTCCTCACGGACAGCGTTCTCCAAGGCGTTGCGGAGAACGGCGTGGATCGACTGGACCATGCGGGGCTGGATCTTGTACTCGCAGCAGGTACCGCCCTTCTTGGCACAGCACTCCGCGGGCTTGCGTGCCTTGTCCCAGCCCCGCTGGCAGCACTGGCAGCCGTTGCGCAGGGACGAGACGAACTGGCGGACCTCTGCGGCGTTGAGCTTGTCGAGTCGCTTCCGGCCGAGGGAAGGGACGAGGTAGCGCCGGATCACTCCCTCGTAGCCCTGCACCGTCTTGGGGCGTCGTTCGGCCCGGACGACGTGCTCCAGCCAGTAGGTCAGGTAGCCGCCGACCGTCCAGCTCTCGGCGGCCATCGGAATGCCCCGGTCGGTCTGTGCCTTGAGTTCGACGAACTTGGCGTGACACTCCTCGCGGGTCCTGCCGTACACGCTGACACGCTTGATCGTGCCCGCAGTGGTGGGAACGAAGACCTTCGCCTCATAGCGCCCGTCTTTGCGCTGGACGATCGTCCCCTCGCCGTTGGACCGCTTGCGGGTCTTACGGGTCTTCTTACCCTTCGGTGCCTCGTCGGGAGTGCCGAGCTTGGTCTTGGTCATCACGCCACCGCCTTGAGGTTGTCGACGCACTCGGCCAGCGCGTCGACCGGGACGAGCCGACGACGGCCGATCTTGATGGTCTTGAGCTGATTGGAGCGGATCAGGGAGTAGAGGGTCCATCGGCTGATGCGCAGCTTCTTGGCGGCCTCATCAACGGTGATCACGAGGTCATCCATGCGCGGCCTCCAATTGATTCGTGCGCTCAGGTGGCTGCGTGCCGGTTAAGGCGGCGGCGAGAAGTTGTTCACCGGCCGACAGGCCCTGTCCGGCGTAGTCCCAGTGGGAGATGACGAGCACGGTGTCCTCCTCGAAGAGGGGAAGCCGTCCGGTGCTGATCTGCTCTTCGCGCATGTGGTCGACTCGGGCGGCGCGAAGGTCGCCGAGGGTGGTGGAGTAGTGGCGGGAGCGGGTGGAGAAGTGGCCGCGGAAGCCCAGAGTGTGGGCCCATTGGACGAGCCGGAGGTCGGCCAGTTCGTCGAGGACGCCCAGGCGGAGGCATTCGGCGATGAGCCGTCGGGCGTGGTCGCGGATGGGCAGGGTGGTCAGGTCGTCGAGGAGGTTGACGCGTCGGTCGAGGGTGCCGACGCATTCGGCGGCCTTGGTGGCGTACTTGGCGATGTAACCGGCTACGGCTTGGTCGGTGAGGTCGCCGTTCATGGTGATCTGCCGGACGTCGAGCTGAGCGCCCCAGCGGAAGACACGCGTGGGCTCGCCGGGAACCGCAGGGACGTTCACCGTGACGGCCGAGGCGGCATGCCGTACGGCATCGCCCAGCAGATCTGCGGTCGCCCAGGCCGGGGGAGGCGAGGCGGGTCCGTCGGGGCCGTCGAGGCGGATCACGGCGTGGAAGTGGACGACCCCACGCCGCTGGTACTCGGCCACCTTGGCGAACGAGATCACGAGCTGTTCGCGGAGCTCCCGCTGGGTCAGTCCGGCGTTCCTGGCAACGCGCCGCCGCAGGGCCTCGGTGAAGCGCCGCCACAGCTCCGGGGACAAGGCGTTGAACAGCACGCTTCCGGCGTGGTCGTAGCAGTCTGGGCACAGCGGCTCACCGAGACATTCCTCGTCGGCCCCGTGCCGAGCCGTACAGGACATCACCTGACCATGCGGGCAGGTCTCGGCGTCGCGGCGGGCGTGGCAGGGCAGGACCTTGCCGTTCTTCTCCCGCCGGGTGTGCACGGTCCCGAAGGACGGGGCAGTGAGGGTGACGAACAGGCACGGATGCGCGCTCACCGTCTCCGGGACACCCTTGCCGCCGACCAGGCCCGCGCGGATGAGCTGATAGGTGTCGGCCCGGTAGACCTCAGCGCAGGCCGGGCAACGCGAGGCCCGGCGAGTTTTGCAGGCCACCCGGAGCACGCCGTTCGGCTCCTGATTCGTGCTGTAGCGGTGGAGCAGTTGGCCGGTGGCGCGGTCCCAGTGCTCGACCTTGCCACGCAGGTGGATCGGCTGACGACAGCCACCGGTCCGGCGGATTTGGGAGGCCCAGCGTTCGTAGTGCGGGTCACGGAGCCGGGAGACCATCCCGGCTACCGCGTGTGGATCGGTCAGGGTGGGCAAAATGGAGTCCGTCCTATCCAGAGTGATCTGTGAGGGATGGCCCCCGGCCTGGCGCGGAACTTGGCGGTTGTGTGGCCAGGCGGGGGGCGCTCACGGTTATGCGCCGTGGTTGTCGATTCCGACGCCGTCGCAGTCGGGACAGGTCTCGCCGTCGCCGGTGACGCCGGTCCCGCCGCAGGTGCAGCAGCGAGAGCGGATCACCGGGAGTGGTTCGGTCATCGTGCGCTCTTGATCTCGCGCGGGATGATGTTGACGAAGACCCGGTAGTTCCTGGGCCGGGTACGGTCCGGGAAGGTCTGTGAGACCGAGGTCACGGTGAAGATCTCGCGGAGGCGGAACATGCTGTAGGTGATCTCGGCGTGGGTGCCGTCGAGGCGGATGCGCATGATGGTTGTCCTTTGGTCAGGCGGCGTGGATGGTGTCGGTGTCGGGGACGACGCAGCCCTGGTAGCTGTTGTCGGCGTCGTACCGGGCACGTGCGTCGGTGAGGATGGCGACGGCCTCGTAGCTGATCGGCCCGAAGTTCCGGGAGGTCATGTAGTGGCCGTGAGGCAGGTGGACGGGGTCGATCTCCGTGCCGAGAGCCCCGGCGACCTGGTCGATGTCCGCGCACATCTCGGTGTCGGTTGTGCGCTCGGGGAAGTAGTTGATGATGGCCGAGCTTCTCGGGATGGGCAGGCCGGGGTTGGCCTCGATGAAGTCGGCCAGGTCCCGCAAGCCGGTGACGAAGGCCGTACGGCGCTCAGGGGTGGTGGACATGGGTGGTGCTCCCTTCACAGGGCTTCCGGCACGGTCCGCAGCTGGCGGAGCAGGTCGGAGGCGAGTTGATTGGACACGCCCAGGCGGGCGCGAAGCAGGTCACGGGTGATTGGCGTGCCGTGTTTGGCGTGGTGCTCGTCGACCACGCGCCGGGCGTAGTCGATGAGCGCGGGGGACGGCGCCGGAGCGTCGTCCTGGGTGTCTTCGGCAGCGGGGACAAGTGCGGGGACGAAGGACGGCGCGACTGACGGTTCGGGGGACGGCTCAGGACGAGGACCGGTCGCTCGTCGTTCGAGCATGGAGACGGCGACCAGGAACGCCGCTGCGGGTGTCGCTGCGGTCAGCCAGCCCCACACCGAGGGTTCGGCCTGGTGAAGGTTGGCGGCCAGGGACAGGACGATCCCGGCGACGAGGACGGAGGTCGGCCAGGAGACCCAGCCGTTCCGCTCACGACCAGTCTTCTTGTCGCGTTGCCGTTCCCGGGCGGCCATGACGCAGGTCAGGTCGACGCACACCGCCACGGCCCAGGCCATCGGACCCGTCTGTCCGTGCTCGGTCGCTGTCTCCCGGACGTGGGAGAAAGAGCCGGCCCCGGCGATGAGCGCCAGGACGAGGACGGGGCCGGAGTCCAGCAGCCAGGAGGCGAGGCGTCGCATGAGGGGTCAGTCCTTCCGGGGTTCCGGGACGACGGCGGCAGGAGTGAGGAACTGGGCGAGGTCGGCATCGGTCACCTCGGCGGAGTGGTCGCCGGTCGTGATCTCGGCCCATGAGGGGGTGAGATCGGCGTACATCCGAGCCGCATGTTCGGCGGCTTGTTCGGAGACGTAGAAGGAACGGGCCCGGTACCACTGGCCGTCCTGGGAGGCCACGATCGCGACGCCTGGCGTTTCGGCGGCGATGGCACGGGCGGAGACCAGGGCGGCCGGGTCGAGGTCGCCGAGGGTCATGGTCGCGGTTTCGGGGTCGTTGACCCGGTGGCAGATACGTCCGGAGCACTGGGCGCGCAGGGCGGTGACGCCGGGGCCGAGGTCGGAGCCGATGCGCTGGCCGCAGCAGAACAGGTAGATCCCGAACGCCCGCCCGAGCTGCGCCACCCGCAGCAGGGCCGTGGAGGTCTTGGCGATCTCGTCTTTCTCGGACTTGTCGGCCATCAGGTACAGCTCGGCCAGTTCGTCGACCAGGACTACCACAGGTACCGGCCGCCGGTCGTCGGGAAGCTGCCAGATGTTGCGGGCGCCCGCTGTACGGCAGGCGGTCATCCGATCGACCATCAGCCCCACCAGGTCATCCAGCAGACCGACGCACTCGGCGCGCGAGGTGGCCAGTGCCGACAGGCGGCAGCTGTATGGGGTGAACTCCACTCCGCCTTTGAGGTCGAAGCCGACCAGTGCCACCGGTTGCGAAGCCAGGCCGACGAGCAATGCGTTGGCGAGGTTGGACTTGCCGGACTGTGTCGCTCCGGCGTTCAGCCAGTGCGGGATGGTCCGGAAGTCGATCACCCATGGCTTGCCGGTCTCCAACCGTCCCACGGTGACCTTGAGTAACTCGGGCGAGGCGGGAAACTGGTCGATGCGCACCAGCGGATCTCGAATGGTCGCGGCCAGTACGACCCGTCCGGGGCGGGGGGACGAGACCCGGACGGCGTGCACGCCCCAGGAATGCGCCAGCCGTTCGGCGACTTCGGCGTAGTCGCCGGGGATCTGCCCCTCCAGCAGATGGAGGGTGACGCGCCAGCCGTATCGGGTGGGCAGCGGGAACCGCATCCACGGCTTGGTGTCAACCGCGATGCGCTGCAAGCGCCGTTTGACCCGGACGACGCCGGTCGAGGCGACCGGGCCGGGGACGGTGGTGAACCAGAACCGCTGCCGCTTCTTGGTCAGCCCGCAGCCCAAGGCGACCTTGCGCCAGGTGAACCAAACCGTGAGAGCCGCCCGCGGATAGCCCAGGCACAGCCAGAAGGATCGGTGGTGCCAGCGTCGCCAGGCCCAGAGCCCGGCCGCCGCAGCGGCCAGGACCCCGAACGTGAGAAGGAACTCGTCAGACACCGCGCGCCTCCACGGGAGCGGAGGCGACCCGGAAGGCCGAGGCACGGTAGGCGATGCCCCAGCGTCCGCCGATCTCCCAGACGTAGCCGACCATGCCGACCGGCTTGACCTCATCGCCGGGGGAGACCTGGGGCTCTCCGACGATGCTGATCTTGACGAGTTCGATCTTGCCGAAGGTGTTCTCCACCGAGAACAGCACCTCGTAGACCGTCTGGCCGCTGGCCTTGTCGATCTTGAGCTCGCCGGTTTCCTTGTCGATGATCCGGGGGCACGGCGCCTTGACGCAGACGAACTGGAGCTGGGCCGTGTCGACGGGGATCGGGATGTTGCGCATGAGCTTGGAACCTCCAGAGAGTGACTGTGCTAGTTATAAAGATACCTAGATATCTAGGATTGTAAACCGATACAGCTAGGTTGCCTTCAAAGTTCTTACAGGTTGCCCAGAGACCTAGATGCCTAGAACGGCTACTGTGTGGTTATGGGCAACACCGACCGACGACGGCCTTACCTGCGGATCGCCGACGACATCCGCCGGGAGATAGCCGCTGGCCGCTACGCCGTGGGGGAGCAGCTTCCCGTTGCCCGGGAGCTCGCGGACAAGTACGGCGTCGCGATGATGACCATCGGCAACGCGCTCGCCGTACTGCGCGACGAAGGACTGATCGAGACTCGCCAGGGATCAGGAAGCTTCGTGATCGGAACGCCGGAAAACGGTGACGACCATCAGGCCGCCACCGAGGAGCACAGCGAGGAGTTCCTCCTCCTCTCGCAGCAGCTCCGAGAGATCCGGGAACATGTGCAGAAGCTCAGCTTCAGGCTGGACGAGCTAGACGCCCGGACTCACCCTGATCAACCCGAACGGTGAGCCCGAGCGCGCGCCGCTGAAGCTCGGCAAGCTCGGCCGCGATCTCCGCCAGTTCACGTAGCAAGATCTGCCGTTCGATCTCATTGAGACCCACGAGTACTGCCCCATTCGTTTAGGCAGGGCGTGAGCGCCCTGTGGAACCCGATAGATGGGGAGCCATGCGCGGACAGGCTCACCGGACGAGCTGAGGATCAGGCCAGCCTCATCGCCTGGGCGAGTATGGAGATCTCACGCTGGCGAAGGTGTTTGCCGCTGTCCCGGAGGTCACGCACGACGTTGCGGACCAGAGGACGGTTGCGAACATGCTGAGGAGCGATGCGATCTGCACGGAGGATCGCCTCCGCAGCCTCGTTCTCCTTACGATTCATGTGATAGCCCGCCGCCGCGCAGGTCCAGTAGTGCGCCTGCCTCTCCGACGAGGCGATCTCGGCGACCTCCACCTGTTCCGCCCGCGTGATCACATCGCGCGGCCGTCCCAGTTCCATGCTGACCTCGACCGAGTGAATGGTCGTGTTAACGCGGTTGAACTGGGTCTGGAAGACGTTGCCATCGGCTGGCAGCAGTTCGGCGACGTGCCGGGCCTCGGTCAGGTGGCTTTCAGCCTCAGTCTGTTTCCATAGCCGGGAGAAGGCGACCGCCGCCCGGAGGTGAAGCGCTCCCCATAGCGCTCGGAGCGAATCGTCACCGGTTCCCACGTACGGTTCAAGCTGATCAAGCGCGGACAGCGCCGCGTTCTTGGCGGGATCAAGCGCCGCCTCGTGAAGCCAGACGCCGCACAGGTCCCAGGACGCCGCGGCGACGAGCTCCGGAGAGCCGACCTGCTGGGCAGCGACCAGTTCCCGCTGTACGGCCGTCCACCCGAGGTCATGGTGTCCGAGGAGGTTGGAGGAGACGCGCGCCATGTGGCAGGCCCGTAGCATCAGTGCCTCTGCCCGATCGCGGTCCGCTGACGAGGTGGAGGTGATGAGCAGGAGGTCGGTGATGATGCTCGGCAGCACCTCGCCGAGGGCGGTGAACTTGGCGTCCTGGCGGAGACGCTCGGCAAGCCGGACGTTCGCCTCCAGGTCGTCGAGGCCCCGTGGTTCCCGGTTGCCCAGGAGCGCGGCCCCGCCCGGCATGGTGGCCTGCTGGAGAGCCAGCCGAAGTCCGGGAATCGCCGAGTGGCCGGAGTCGAGCTCCGCCGTCTCGTGTCGATACGGCTGGCCGGTGAGCTCGGGCATCTCCACCCCGAGTGCCTCGGCGAGCTGGCCGACGACGCTCATCCGATCGAGTGGCATCCGCCCGTTCTCTACCTTGGAGAGCCAGGAGACCGACCGGCCGATCTTCTCGGCGAGCGTGGTCTGATCCCAGCCCTTCCGGTGACGAGCCCGCGCGATTCTCTGGCCCATCGTCATGCTCTCGGTAGTCACGCTGTCCCCCTGCCTCTCGTTGTCTGGTTCGACGATAAGCGGGGTGATCCGTGTCACTGGCAGAAAAAATGCCAGTCAGAAAGCACGTCTAGCCGCAGGTCGGTTCTGACCTGCGGAAATGGTGAGCTTTGAAGTTGTCATTCCGTGTGCGTCGCTTGCGTGATGCGCCGTGTCGGAATCGTTGGGCGGGACTTATGTCAGATTTGTCATATGAGCTCGTTCCACGTTCTCTGTCTGCTGCGGAACAGGACGCGGTCTCGGATCACCTCCAGGTCTCCGCTCACTGGTGTTGTGTAACGAGGATAGGCAGGCCTGTAAGTACCTGTCTAGTCCATGGAGCTCCATGAGCTGGTGTGAGACGCCGTGAAGCTTCTTCCTACGGTCGTAACGTGGCCAGATATGTCGAGCACGCACGCGCCTGGGAGTTCGACGAGGACCGCTCTCGCTGGGAGCAGATCCTCGAGGTCCTGCTGTCCCGGATCGAGTCGGGGGAGTGGGGGCCCAAGTTCAAGATCTCCGAGGTCAAGCTCATGGAGGAGTTCGGCGTCTCGCGCCCGACCATCCGCAAGGCCATGGAGCGCCTCCGTGAGGCGAACAAGATCTACACGGTGCCCAACCTCGGCAGCTTCGTCAGTGTCCCCGAGGGGGAAGCGACCTCAACCGGCAACACTTTGGAGAAGTAGCCGGCACTTCTCGAACGGAGACCAGGGGCGAGCCGCTGTCGACCTTGTAAAGCATCACCCGACAGTCCGGAGAGTTCTGCTACGGAGTTAGACCAGGTCAGCGACCGCCAGCTTCGCCGGATGAGAACTTTCTCCACGCCTTTAAAGGCGATCCGCCTTCGGCGTCTCGCCGCGCGTCGGGCGGTCGCTGGCCGCGCTGCGGCTCTTCGGCCGGTCGCGGCCGCGCCGCCCACGCGCCCGATCCTCGGAGCTGCCTGAACGCAGGCTGGCTTCTCGATCGCGCCGGTTGGATAGGCATCCATGTGCCGGTTCTGCCTACATCTATTGCTCCTCAGGAGACCAGTCTTTCTCCCGACCCTGATCTTCATATAGACGGCGTTCAGCCCGGAACCTTTCGATCAGGACTACAAGGCGCTCCTCGCTGATTGCCCAGATATCAGTACGCTCGCCGGTTTTGTGATGATCGATTTCCTCACCATGGAGTAGAACGGTGACGCGCGGGAGACAAACCGGAATCCCTCGAAAGTCGATCAACGCGTGCCGAGAGAGCAGGCTCCCGCGCATGCGGCATGACACCCGCTGGTGTCAACCCTGCTCACTCTGGCTTCCGGTTCTTCGCGTCAACGGAACGTGCGTGATTTCGGCAATCGCCATCGGTAAGTTCCGGGATTTGCCAACATATACATACCGGCCGTATCAGGATGGAGCGGCAACTCCGCTACAATTCCCCGGAATCAACATATCCGCATAATAAGTTCGCATCGGACTAAGGGAGTCCTATGGGTATTTTCGTGACCATCTCGGGCAACGAGGTCGCGGACCTACTTCGCGATCTACATTCCTGGATGTCGGAAGAATCCGATTTGCGGGGCCGGGTCAGGATTCGCGAGGCGGCGATCCCCGCCGGAGCGCTGGGTGCCCCCCTGGATGCTCTGCAGCTGATCTTAGGCGCCGGTGGCGGCGCGGCCACCGCCGCCAGCGTCCTGATCGCCTGGCTGTCCAACCGCTCCGGCGAGGTCGGGGTGAAACTGACTCGCGGCGGGGAAGACGGGGAGACTCTGGAGGTCACCGCCAAAGGCGTCAAGGACCTGAATCCGGCCCAGCTCCGCGAGCTGACCACCCACATCACCCACCTGTTCGAGACCACTGACCCCGACGAATGACCGCCGACCGCAGCCCGCGGCTGATGCTCGCCTCCCCGGGCGCCCGCGTCGTGGTGGTGGGCTCGGGAACCTACACCGCCGGATCATCCCTGCCCGAGGTCGGCGCGGTGGCCGACACCGTCACCGATCTCGGCCGCTGCCTGGTGGAGCGGGCGGGACTGGACCCGGCCGCGCTGACCACCATGATCGATCCGGCCGGGCCGGTGGAGTTCGGCGCGGCCCTCGTCAAGGCGGCCCGGCAGGCCACCGACGTACTGGTGGTCTACTACCTGGGTCACGGTCTGGTCGACACCGGCAACGAACTCCATCTGGCCACGCACGCCACCGCCGACCTGACCAAGGGGATCCCCGCGCATCAGGCGCTGCCGTACGCCACGCTGCGCCAGGTCGTGGCGCAATGTACCGCGCCGGTGATCGTGATCGTGATGGACTGCTGCTTTTCCGGGCGGGCCACCCCTGCCGCCCGGGAGGCGGGCCAGCGGCTGCTGGAGGCCACTCCGCAGGGCACCTACCTGCTGGCCGCCGCGGGCCGCGACCAGGCCGCCTGGGCTCCGCCCGGGCAACGGCACACCGCCTTCACCGGCGCACTGATCACCCTGCTCACCGATGGGGATCCCACCGCACCGGCGGTGCTCACCCTGGACGACATCTACCGCTGCCTGGCCCGCACGCTGCCCGAGCAGGGCTTTCCCGCGCCCCGCCGTCAAGCCACCGACCACGGTGACCACCAGCCCGTGGCACCCAACCCCGCCCATCCCACGGGCACCGCCCACCCGACAAAGTCGTCAAACGATCTGGGGAGTGGTCGAGGCGGTGACCAGGTGGCACAGGACAGCGGGCAGTTCAGCCCGTATCGAGGGCTGGTCGCCTACGGGCCGCACGACGCCGAGTACTTCTTCGGCCGCACTGAGCTGACCCGGGTGCTCATCGACCGGGTCGCCGCCCAGGTCACCGCCGGGGACCTGCTGGTGGTGACCGGACCATCCGGCTCAGGTAAGTCCTCGCTGCTGCGCGCGGGTCTGATCCCGGCCCTGCACCGCTCACCCGGCACCGAGGTCATCCTTCTCACCCCCGGCGCCGACCCGGTGAGCATGCTGGCCGCCCGCCTGGCCCCGCTGACCGGTATGCCCTCTGTGGACCTGCGCAAGCAACTGGAGCAGGACCCGGCCGTGCTGGGGAGTCTGCTCAGGCAGGCGATGGGGACCCGCCAGGCGGTGATCGTGGCCGACCAGTTCGAAGAACTGTTCACCGCCTGCTCCGACGAGCATCAGCGGCGGACCTTCATCCGCGCCCTCCACACCCTTGGCCAGAGAACCACTGGCGCCACACCCGCTCAAGGTACTGCGAACACAACGAGCACGGCAGATTCAACAAAAGGCACCGCAGGCTCAGGTACGGCCAAGACCGCCGTCACGGCGGCCACGGCAGGTGTTGCGACGAGTGGGACAGCTGTGGCGGTGGTCGTCATCGGCATGCGAGCTGACTTCTTCGGGCACTGCGCCACCCACCTGGAACTGGTCCCCGCGCTGGAACATGCCGTCGTCGTCGGCCCGATGACCCCCGCCCAGCTACGGCAGGCGATCGAAGGCCCCGCCCAGCGGGCCGGGCTCACCCTCGAACCCGGGCTGATCGACCTCGTCCTGGACGACATCGGCACTGACACCCTTCTCGCCGACTCCATCCCTTCACAGCTGATTGCCGCCAGTACGGGCACCGCGAGCAACGGTACGGACGGGATCGGCGGCGCCACCGGCGCGGGCGGAGTACTGCCATTGCTGTCACACGCGCTGCTGGTCACCTGGCAGCACCGGGAAGACCGGACGCTGACCATGGCCGGATACCGCGCCACCGGCGGAATCCGCCGAGCCCTGGCCCGCACCGCCGATGCCACCCTGGACCACCTTGACCTGCCCGCCCGCCAGATCGCCCGCCGGCTGCTCACCCGCCTGGTACGGCTCGGCGACGGCCAGGACGACACCCGTCGCACCCTGCCGTTGACCGATCTGCTGCCTGCCGCCGACGCTCCCGAACATGCCGCCGTCCGCCGGGTGGTGGACCACTTCGTGCACGCCCGCCTGCTCACCGTGGACAGCGACACCGCACAGATCACCCATGAAGCCCTGATCCGGGCCTGGCCCCAGCTGCGCCTGTGGATCGACACCGACCGCGCCACCCTGCTGATCCATCAGCAGCTCAGCGAAGACGCCGCCCAATGGCACCAGCATGACCACGACGCAGCCTTCCTCTACCAGGGCACCCGCCTGGACGCCGCCCAGCAGGCCCGCACGCTATGGCAGAGCGATCCCGGCCGCTACCCCGCCCTGACCGGCACCGTCCGCGACTTTCTACAGGCCGGCGACCACGCCGAAACCCGCCGCACCCGCCGCCGCCGCCAGACGCTGCTCGCTCTGAGCCTGCTTCTGGTCTTGGCGGTCACCGCCACCGGCGTCGCCAGCTACCTGGCGGTCACTGCCGCCGAAGAGAGCGCACGCTTCCTGTCACGCCAGCTTGCGGCGCAAAGCGAGAACATTGCCGATTCCAACATCGTGCTGGCACGACAGTTGAGCACCACCGCCTGGCACATCGCCCCCACCGACGAAGCACGCGTAAGCATGCTCAAGGCCTTCCTCAGCCCGCAACGCGCCACTCTCACCGGCCACCAAGACAGCGTGTCTGCGGTGGCGTTCAGTCCCGACGGGTCACGTCTGGCCACCGCCAGCAGCGACAAGACCGCCCGGGTGTGGGAGGCGAAGACCGGCAAGCTGATCACCACCCTCACCGGCCACCAAGACAACGTGTCTGCGGTGGCGTTCAGTC
>NZ_JBFBCE010000131.1:0-14682 GCF_040689595.1 Streptosporangium sp. NPDC051023
GAGGATCACCCTGGAGGAGAGGTTGATCCAGATCAGCAGGCCGACCATCCTCAGTCCAGACACCGGCGCGCCCAAGCCAAAAACAGTCCCCGGGTAACCGGGGTGGCCAAGCCCGGAACTCAATCCAGACACTGAGGTGCCCCAAGCCCGAAACAGTCCCGGGTGACCGGTGGGCCCAAGCCGGGATCGATTCGGCTGTCCGTCAGGCGTGTCCCGGTTCCGGGGACGGCTGCGAGGCTCGTGCGCGCGAGGCCGACAGGTCGGCGGGGGTGTCGATGTCCGCGGGGTCGCCCGCGTCGTCGCAGGGGACCTCGACGACCAGCTCGGGATGCGCCCGCAGAAAGGGCCTGGCCCCGACGTCGCCGACCGCGAGCCTGGCGACCTCGGCGAAGTGCTCCCTGGCGATCAGGACCGGGTTCCTGGGCTCGCCTCCGTAGGTCGCGACGGCGACGGAGGCTCCGTCCCGGGCGGCCGCGATCAGCCGTGCGACGGCCTCCGGGCCGACGAACGGCTGGTCGACCAGGGCGATCACCACCCGCTCCGCGTCACCGGGGAGCGCCTCCAGGCCGGTCCTGAGCGAGGAGCCCATCCCGGAGCGCCACTCCGGGTTCCGTACGGCCACCGCCCCCCGCACCTGCACGGTCGCGGCTCCGAGCACGACGACGACGGGGTGACAGCCGCCCTCACGCAGCACCCTGATCCCCCGGTCGACCAGCCGCTCACCGCGGAACTCGACCAGCGCCTTCGGCGTGCCGAGCCGTGAACCCGATCCGGCCGCGAGTAACAGCCCTGCGCTCACTGGTCTCACGATGTCCTCCTCGTCCCGCCCGCGTGCGGGCCGTCTCGTGAATCGCCGGAAGGACGCGGGGACCTCGCCCTGTCCCGCCCGCGCGGGGACCGTCGCCCGCCTCGTCCGCCGATCTCATGGGGGTCTCTCCTGTCTCACAGGGAGTCTCCCCCTTGCGCGGGCACGCGGCGGCCGTTCCCGTGGATCCGGCCGGAGCCGTCGCTCAGCGGCCGTCCCGAACCGCCCCAGCGCAGCTGGATCAGCTCGGCGGCGATGGAGACCGCGGTCTCCTCGGGGGTTCGCGCGCCCAGGTCGAGGCCGATCGGTGAGCGCAGCCGCCTCAGCTCCTCCTCCCCGAGGCCCGCCTCGCGCAGCCTCGCCAGGCGGTCCTCGTGGGTGCGGCGCGACCCCATCGCCCCGACGTAGCCCGCCGGGGTGCGCAGGGCGACCTCGAGCAGCGGGACGTCGAACCGGGGATCATGGGTGAGCACGCAGATCGCGGTCCGCTCGTCCACGGCGATCGAGCTGAGGTAGTCGTGCGGCCACTTGACGATCACCTCGTCCGCCTCGGGGAAGCGTCTGGTCGTGGCGAAGACGGGACGGGCGTCGCACACGACCACGTGGTAGCCAAGGAACTTGCCGACCCTGGCGACCGCGGCGGCGAAGTCGATCGCGCCGAAGACCAGCATCCGGGGTGGCGGGGCGAAGGAGTGCACGAAGACCGAGAGCTCGTCGAGGCGCCGCTCGCCCCGCGCGCCGTACCGGCGAACCCCGGTGAGCCCCTGGGCGAGCATGCCGCGGGCGTCGTCGTCGACCGCGTCGTCCAGCCTGGCCACGCCCAGCGAGCCCGAGGAACGGTCCGCCCAGACCACCCGGCGGGCGCCGACGGCGCCCGGCCCCGAGAGCACGGTCGCGACCGCGACCGGTTCGCGCTCCCGCACCGACCCGGCGATCTCCCCGAGCTCGGGGAACGTCTCGCGCGAGACCGGCTCGACGAAGACGTCCAGGATGCCCCCGCAGGTCAGGCCGACCGAGAAGGCGTCGTCGTCGCTCACGCCGTAGCGCTGCAGCACCGGCGTGCCGGACTCGGCCACCTCACGGGCCAGCTCGTAGACGGCGCCCTCGACGCAGCCTCCTGAGACGCTGCCCTCCGCCTCATCGCCGAAGACGGCCATGGAGGCACCGGGAGGACGGGGCGCGCTGTGGAAGGTGTCGACCACGGTGGCCAGGCCGAACGTCTCCCCCGCCTCCCACCAGCGCATGATCTGCGAAAGCACGTCACGCATGGGCCCCTCCCAGGAGCCTGGCCAGTTCCTCGAAAGCCGCCAGGCTGTGCCCGGCCACGAAGTCGTCAACGTACGGCAGGGCGGCGCGCATCCCGGCGGTGAGCGGCTGGTAACCCTCCTGCCCCTTGTGCGGGTTGACCCAGATCACCCGGTGCGCGGTCCTGGACAGCCTGGCCATCTGCGTGCCGAGCAGCGAGACGTCGCCCCGCTCCCACCCGTCGGAGGCGATCACGACCACCGCGCCCGCGGCGTCGTTCAGCGCCAGGAACCTCCGCAGTTCCTCCCCGAGCCGGGTGCCGCCGCTCCAGTCGGGGATGGCGGAGGAGACGGCGTCCATCGCGGTCGACGGGTCGCGGTGGCGCAGCTCGGCGGTGAGCCGGGTGAGCCGGGTGCCCGCGCTGAACACCTCGGTCGCCCTGGGTTCGGTGCGGACCAGCGCGTGGCCCAGGCGCAGGAGCGTGTCGGCGTAGGGGGTCATGGACCCGCTGACGTCGACGAGCAGCACGACCCGGCGCGGCCTGGTCCTGTGTGTGCGGTAGCGGAGCCGCGCGGTCTCCCCGCCGCGTCGCAGGGTCTCGCGGATCGTCGCCCTGCTGTCGAGGCGTCCCCGGTGCGAGGGCCCGAACCGGCGCGACCTGCGCGGCTCGCGCCCCGCCCGCAGCAGGGCGAGCAGCCGCCGCACCTCGGCCAGCTCCTCCCCCGTCATTCTGGCCACGTCGCGGTTGCGCAGAACCTCCGCCGGACTCGCGCTCGCCATCTGGGCCGGACGCTCCCGGCCGTCCCCCGGCGTGCCCGACAGGGTGGCGACGTGCCGGGTGACGGTGACCGCCGCCGGTCGCGCGCGGCCCGCCCGCATCCCGCCGAAGTAGGCCTGGAAGACCCGGTCGTAACGAGGCAGGTCGTCGGCGCAGGCGCACAGGGTGAACCGGCCGGCCCAGTAGACGTCGCGCGGGCTGGCGGCGTCCAGATGGGACAGTGCGCGCAGCAGGCCCTGGGTGCGTTCGTGGTCGGCGGGCACCCCTGCCGCGCGCAGCGTCCTGGCGAACCCGGTCATGACCGCGACCAGCTCCCGTTCCCTCTCCCCCGGTGAGGGCTCGTTCCCCGAAGGCCCGGAACCCCCTCGCGCGAAAGCAGCGGACGCGGAACCACCGGACGCTGAGCCGGTGGCCGGGGAGCCGTCGGGCGTCGGGCCGTCGGGCATCGGGTCGTCAGCCACGGGAGACCCCGAAGAATCCGTTCCCGAGGACGACCTCGTGGTCCTCCCGGTGTTTGAGCAGGGCGCCCAGTGTCGCCGCGGCCAGGTCGGGGTCAAGCTCGCGGGCGCCGAGGGTCAGCAGGGCCTCGGCCCAGTCGAGGCTCTCCGCGATCCCCGGCGGCTTGACCAGACCGGCCTGGCGCAGCCGCCCCGCCGCCTCGGCCACCTGCTTGGCGAGGGCCTCGGAGCAGGCGGGGAGCCTTCGCAGCAGGATCGCCACCTCCCGGTCGAACGAAGGGTGCTCCAGCCAGTGGTAGAGGCAGCGCCGCTTCAGCGCGTCGTGCACCTCTCGGGTGCGGTTCGAGGTCAGCACGACCACCGGCGGGCTCTGCGCGCGGATCGTGCCGAGCTCGGGAATGGAGATCGCGAAGTCGGAGAGCACCTCGAGCAGGATCGCCTCGAACTCCACGTCCGCCCTGTCGATCTCGTCGATGAGCAGCACGCTCGGCTGGGTCTCTATCGCCTTCAGCAACGGCCTGGCGATCAGGAACCGCCGGTCGTACACCTCCCCCTCAAGACGGGCGGCGTCGGTGATCCCGCCCGCCTCCGCGGCCTTGAGGTGCAGAAGCTGACGGGCGAAGTCCCAGTCGTAGAGCACCTGGGGCCCGTCGAGCCCCTCGTAGCACTGCAGCCGGATCAGCGGTGCCTCGAGCACCGTGGCGAGCGTCCTGGCCAGCTCGGTCTTGCCGACCCCCGCCTCGCCTTCGAGCAGCAGCGGACGGCCCATCCGCAGCGCGAGGAACGCCGCCGTGGCCAGCCCCTCGTCCGCGAGGTAGGCCTGCCGGTCGAGCAGCTCCCCGAGCTGTCCCGGGGACTCGACGTCCGACGCCTTGATTGTCCGCCTCAGCATCACCTCAGGCTACGCCTGGAGCGGTACGCAGGTGAGCCGGAGCGCCCGGCATCGACGCGGGCGTATCCTCGCCAGTCGTGAAGAACGTGCTCCGGCAGATCAACACGCCGTCGCGGGTCGTCGTGACCGCCTTCCTGGTCGTGGTCCTCACGGGCTCGGCACTGCTGTCGCTGCCGATCGCGGTCGAGGCGGGCAGGCAGGCGTCGTGGACGTCCGCGCTCTTCACCGCGACGTCGGCGGTCTGCGTGACCGGACTCGCCGTACAGGACACGGCGACGCACTGGACGTTCTTCGGCGAGCTTGTGATCATGGTGCTGATGCAGATCGGCGGCTTCGGGATCATGTCGCTGGCCTCCGTCCTCGCGCTGGTCGTCTCCGGCAGGCTCGGCCTGCGCGCCAGGCTCAACACGCAGGCGGAGACCAGGACCCTGGGGCAGGGAGAGGTACGCCAGGTGATCGCGGGTGTCGCCAAGGTGACGCTGGCGGTCGAGGCGCTGACCGCCGCCGTGCTGACCGCTCGTTTCGTCACCGGGTACGGCGAGCCACTCGGCCGCGCCCTGTATCAGGGGGTCTTCCACGCGGTCTCCGCGTTCACCAACGCCGGGTTCACGCTGTGGCCGGACAGCGTGACGCGGTTCGCCCAGGACCCGTGGATCTGCCTGCCGCTCGCGCTCTCCGTGGTCGCGGGAGGGCTCGGTTTCCCGGTCTACGCCGTGCTCCGCAGGAGCTGGCGCCGCCCGGGACGCTGGTCGCTGCACACCAAGATCACTGTCGGGATGACCGCTGTCCTGCTTCTCGGCGGGGCGGCCGCCGTCACCGCCATCGAGTGGGGTAACCCCGCGACCCTGGGCGGCCTGCCCCCCTGGCCGCGGGTGCTGGCCGGTTTCTTCTACAGCGCCATGACCCGCAGCGGCGGGATGAACTCGGTCGACGTCTCGCAGATGCACGAGACCACCTGGCTGATCAGCGACGTGCTGATGTTCGTCGGCGCGGGCAGCGCGGGCACCGGCGGCGGCATCAAGGTGACGACGTTCGCACTGCTCGGCTACGTCATCCTGGCCGAGCTGCGGGGCGAGCCCGACGTCACCGCGGGGCGCCGCCGCGTGCCCGAGCAGCTCCAGCGGCAGGCGCTGACCATAGCCCTGCTCAGCGTGGGCACGGTCGCCCTCGGTACGTTCGTCCTGATGATGCTGACCCCGTTCAAGCTCGACCGGGTGCTGTTCGAGGTGCTCTCGGCGTTCGGCACGGTCGGCCTGTCGACGGGGATCACCGGTGATCTCGGCGTCGCCGGGCATCTGGTGCTGACGATCCTGATGTTCGTCGGCAGGCTGGGCCCGGTGACTCTCGGCGCCGCGCTCGCGCTGCACGTCCAAACTCGCAGGTTCCGCTATCCGGAGGAGGGTCCTCTCGTTGGTTGAGAAGAAGAACCGCGGCGACGCGGTCGTGGTGATCGGCCTGGGCCGGTTCGGCAGCGCGCTGGCGCTGGAACTGGTGGGACGCGACGTCGAGGTGCTCGGCGTGGACAGCGACCCCAAGAGCGTGCAGCAGCTCTCCGGGCAGCTCACCCACGTGGTCTGCGCCGACTCCACCGATCCGGACGCGCTCGCCCAGCTGGGTGTCGCCGACTTCGGCAGGGCCGTGGTCGGCATCGGTGGCGACATCGAGGCGAGCATCCTGACCACCTCGATCCTGGCCGACTTCGGCGTGCCCGACATCTGGGCCAAGTCGATCAGCCGTCAGCACAGCCGGATCCTGGAACGGGTCGGCGCGCACCACGTGGTGCAGCCGGAGCACGATATGGGAGAACGGGTCGCGCACCTGGTGACGGGGCGGATGCTCGACTATGTCGAGATTGACGAGGGTTACGCCCTCGTCAAGACCAAGGCTCCCCGGTGGGCGGCGGGCAGGACGCTGGGCGAGCTCGGCATCCGCAAGAAGTACGGCGTGACCGTGGTCGGGATCAAGAGACCCGGCGGCGGGTTCACCTATGCCACCTCGGACACGGTCATCGGGAGCGGCGCCGTCCTGCTCGTCGCGGGGGAGACCGGCAAGGCCGAACGTTTCGCCGAGGAGACCTGACCCTCTCCGGGCGCCCTATCCGGTCGTTCCCGGGCGGCTCTCAGGGGTTCTCAGGGGTTCTCAGGGGTTCTCAGTGGTTCTCGGGGGCCTCGCCGCGTTCGCGGATGAGGGCGGCGAGCTCGTGGACCTGCCGGACGGTCCGGTCCTTCTCCGACCCCTGAAGTCCCATCGCGCCGATCGTCGCGCCGTCGGCGAAGTCGATCTTCGCCCAGGGCTCGCTCTCGGTCAGCGTCACCGCGAGCACCTCGGGCCACTCGTAACGGTGCACCCGGAGCGGGTTGACCACGGTGATCCCCCGCTCGTCCGCCTCGACCCGGCAGCGCCCCAGCAGGTGGAGCACCCCGGCGATCATGCCACCGAGCACCACCATCGCGATCTTGTCGGCCAGGGTGAACGGCGGCGGCAGCAGGATCGCCAGTATCACGGCTCCCACGATGATCACTCCGGCGAACCCGTACGCCACGATCCTCCCCTTCCTCGGCCGCCACACGACGGGCAGCGGGGGCGGAGAGACGTTCTCGGGGCTCACTTGAAGATCACGTTCCTTCGGAAAAACCACCGGTCACAGTAATTGTGACCCGGGCGCGACATCGAACGAAACCTACCGCACGGCCTCCCCGGTCCCGGCCGCGCACCAAGACCGGGACCGGACCCATTCATCCCTTTCTGAGGTCCCTCAGCAGCAGTGCGGTCTCCAGGGCGGCGACGGTCGCCTCGTAGCCCTTGTCCTCGTGGCTGCCGGGCAGGCCGGACCGGTCGAGGGCCTGGTCGAGGGAGTCGCACGTCAGCACCCCGTTGCCGACCGGCGTCTCCTCGTCGAGCGAGATACGGGTCAGCCCCGAGGTCACCGACTCGCAGACGTAGTCGAAATGGGCGGTCTCACCGCGGATCACGGCCCCCAGCGCGACGACGGCGTCGCATCGCCTGGCCAGGGCCTGGATCACCACCGGGATCTCCAGGGACCCGGCGACACGGATCACGGTCGCGGTGGCCCCGCTGTCCTCGCTGGCCCGCACCGCCCTCGCCACGAGTTGGTCGGTGATCTTCTCGTGCCAGCGGGCGGCCACGATGCCGACGGTCAGCCCGTCCGCCTCGACCACCTCGGCCTGGGGGCGTCCTGCGCCGCTCATGCGCTCTCCTCGTGGATGTCGTGGCCAAGGCGGTCACGCTTGGCCGTCAGGTACTTCTCGTTGTACGGATTCATCGCCACGGGCATCGGCTCACGACCGAGAACCTTGATGCCGTAGCCGTCCATGCCTCGCATCTTGGCCGGGTTGTTCGTCAGCAGCCGGACGGACTTCACCCCCAGGTCGGCAAGCATCTGGCCCGCGTTCGAGAACTCCCTGGCATCGATCGGCAGCCCGAGCTCCAGGTTGGCGTCCACGGTGTCACTGCCGTTGTCCTGCAGGCTGTACGCCTGGAGCTTGGCCAGCAGCCCGATGCCGCGCCCCTCGTGTCCGCGCAGGTACACCACGACGCCACGGCCCTCTGCGGCGATCTCCGACATCGCGTGGTCGAGCTGGACCCCGCAGTCGCATCTCAGGGATCCGAACACGTCTCCCGTCAGGCACTCGGAGTGCGCCCTGACGAGGATGTTCTCCCCGTCCTCCAGGTCGCCGTACACCAGCGCCAGGTGCTCGCCGCCGTCCAGGGCGCTGGCGTAGCCGTAGGCGCGCCACATGCCGTACCTGTTGGGCAGGCGCGTCTGCGCGACCCTGGTCACCATCCGCTCGGTGCGCCGCCTGAACTCGACCAGTTGCTCGATGGAGACCAGCGCCAGGTCGTGCTCGTCGCAGAACTCGCGCAGCTGCGGCAGCCGCTTCATGGTCCCGTCGTCGTTGACGACCTCGGCGAGCGCGCCCGCGGGGCGCAGCCCGGCGAGCCTGGCCAGGTCGACGGCCGCCTCGGTGTGGCCACGCCTGGCGAGCACGCCGCCCTCGCGGTAGCGGAGCGGGAAGACGTGGCCGGGCCGTACCAGCTCGAAGGGCTCGGTCGCCGAGTCGCAGAGGGTGCGGATCGTCTTGGCGCGGTCGGAGGCCGAGATGCCGGTCGTCACCCCGTCGCGGGCGTCGACGCTGATCGTGTAGGCGGTGCGGAGGCGTTCCTTGTTGTCGTGCACCATCAGCGGCAGGCCAAGCCGGTCGAGGTCCTCGCCCGGCATCGAAACGCAGATCACCCCGCTGGTGTGCCGAATGGTGAAGGCCAGCAGTTCCGGCGTCGCCTTGGCGGCGGCGAAGATGATGTCACCCTCGTTCTCGCGGTTCTCGTCGTCGACGACGACGACGGGCCGGCCTTCGCGGATGTCGGCGATCGCCCGCTCTATGGGGTCCAGCGCGGTCACACAGCCTCCTTGGGGACGAGCACGGTCCCGGACCGGTACTCCTTGAGCCAGTTGAAGAATCCGACGAGGACGAGGACGAAGAACACCCCGTAGACGGCCCCGGAGACGACGAGCCCCGAGCTGAAGGCCAGCGGCACGCCGACCAGGTCGACGGCGACCCAGATGATCCAGAAGTCGACCAGCGCGCGGCCCTGCGCCCAGGTCGCGACGGCGCTGCCGACGAAGATGTAGGCGTCCGCGGCGACCAGCAGGTATCCCTCCGGCGGCGGCACGAGCGCGCCCCAGGAGAGCTTGGTGACGAAGAACAGGACGCCGACCGCGATCGTGCCCAGGACCATCGCCCCGACCATCGCGAGCCGCTCGCCGGAGGTCGCGGGGCGTACGGCCAGGCTCTGGCCTCCCTGGGTGCCGCGGGTCCAGCGCCACCAGCCGTAGACGGCCAGGGCGCCGAACATGACCTGCTTGAGCGCGTTTCCGGTGATGTGGGCGCTGATCGAGGTGATGAGCAGCAGCACTGCGGCGGTGAGCTGCACCGGCCAGGTCCAGATCGACTTGCGGATCGCCAGCAGTACGGTGGCCAGCGCGGCCACGTTGCCCACCAGGTCGGTCCACAGGACCTTGACCCCGAAGAGCTGGAACCCCTGGTGGACCCAGTTCATGATCTGTCCTCGGGGGTGTACGCGCCGACGAGCTTCTCCACGTGCTTGGCGATCACGTCGACCTCGAGGTTCACCGGGTCGCCCGGCTGTTTCGCGCCGAGGGTGGTCAGCCGCAGGGTGGTCGGGATCAGGCTCACGGAGAAGCCGTCGGCGTCCACCCCGACCACGGTCAGGCTGATGCCGTCGACGGCGATCGAGCCCTTCTCCACGACGTAGCGGTTCAGCTCGGCGGGGAGCGAGATCCGCACGACCTCCCAGTGCTCGTCGGGCTCACGCGCCAGCAACACACCGGTCCCGTCCACGTGGCCCTGCACGATGTGGCCGCCAAGACGCTGGTCCGCGCGGACCGCGCGCTCCAGGTTGACCCTGGAACCCGGGCGCAGGGCCCCCAGGCTGCTGCGGTCCAGGGTCTCCTTCATCACGTCGGCGGTGAACACCTCCCCGTCGACGTCGACCACGGTCAGGCAGACACCGTTGACGGCGATCGAGTCGCCGTGCCCGGCGTCGCCGGTGACGGTCTTGCCGCGGATCGACAGCCTGGCGGCGTCCCGCAGTGGCTCGATCGCGGCGATCTCGCCCAGTTCCTCAACGATTCCGGTGAACATTCACAGCTCCTTCGCAAGGGGTGCCGGGGGGACCGGGTGGAGACGGGCCCGGACCGGCGGGGGTGACATCAGGAGTGAACCCGCGAAGGACCGTCCGCCTTCCTGGGACGGCCCCCCGATCCGGCGGCGCGGGCGGGCCGGGAGCACCCGGACGGCGGCGCGACGGCGGTGAACGGCGGGAACACGGGAACCGGTGAGGTCGCGCGGTTTCGTGCTGGAAGGGTGAAGGCCCGCGGTTTCGTGGCCGGGCCTGCGGACCGCGGTGCCGCGGCCGTGCGATGCCGGGGCCGAAGGCGCCGAGGACACGACCGGCGCCGCGATCACGCGCGGAAAGGTCGAAGGGGTGCCGTGGCCGTGCGGGGTACCGGGGCCGAAGGCGTCGGGGACGCGACCGAGGGCGCCGCGATCACGCGCGGGGAGGTCGATCGCCTGGCGCGTGTGCGCCCGATCAGTCATCCGGGGACTCCTACTTGCCGGTAGCTTTCTGCCACGGCGGCCCCGGGGAATCACAGGTGTGTACACCCAATCGGCGGAGGGTGTCTTCAGGACACTCTCCGCCCGCGCGCTTCCTCCCATCCGGACTTTAACCGTCGGTCCTGGGATTTCACCAGGTCAACCGGTCGATGGCTTCGACCGGGTCGCGGACTTTAACCGCCGGTTCGGACTTTCACCGACCCCGGAGCACGCTGCTCTCCCATCAGTGTGCCACGTCCGGCAAATGGGACGTGACCCCCTCCCACCAGATGGAACAAGCGGGCGCTTGGTGAGGTCACGCGGCGTGGCCGCCCATGACCTGCCGCGCCCTGCGGGCGTCGGGGCCGTACCTGACCTGAGCGGGGACCAGGCCGATTCCGGCGTGCAGCGCCTTCAGCGTCGCCGTCGCCCACAGGTCGCCGACCGGTGTCGCGGGCACGCCGTACAGCCTGCGGGCCCAGCGCGGCAGGGTGGCGAAGGACAGGACGGCGAGCATGGGCAGGACCGGCTTGAGCGGGAGCAGGCGGGCGGGCAGCGGCACGTTGAGGGACTGGCGGAGCGGGTGGGGCGCCTCCGGCGCGAAGTAGAGGCCGGGCCGGCAGCCCTGGATGTAGTCGCGTATCTCGCCGACCGAGCCGGGCACGTCCTCGGGACGCAGGCCGACCACCTCGGCCGCCCGCCGCCACTCGGCGACGAACCGGTCGGCCTCCTCGTCGGTCAGGCGCACCCCGGCCCTGCGGGCGACCGACAGATAGGAGTCGACCTCGCCGACGTGGACCCAGCGCAGCGCCTCGGGGTCGTCGAGGCGGAAGCGCTCTCCCGTGTCGGGGTCGAACGCGGTGAGCCGGGAGTGGATCCTCCTGACCCGGGCCCCGGCCCTGGCGACCTCCGCGCTCGTGCCGTAGGTGCGCACGCGGACGAACTCGGTGGTACGAAGAAAGCGAGACCAGGCCTCCGCGGGATCCATGAGGGCCGAGTTCTGCGCGACCCCCCGCATGGCCCGGGGATGCAGCCCCTGCATGAGCAGCGCCCTGAAGCCTCCGACGAACAGGATCGGCTCTCCCATGACCCGCCAGGTCACCGATCCCGGACCGAACAGCCCGTGATCCATACGCGACCTCCCTTGCAAGTGGATAGTTACCCTGCCCAGACGGCAGGCACACCTATCCCAGGGGCCACGATGGGAGTGACATTGCAACCGGACACACCGTCATGGTCGTGTCATAGGTATGTCACAAATCCGTGAATATCGAATGGTGGGGAATCTCATCATTCATCAGCCCCCCTACCCAGGTCAATGGAATTGCAGCCACAACCTGATCTATATTGCACAACAAAAAAACAAGTAACAGCCAGGCCATTGATTTGCCCCTGACTGTTTTGCAATGGTTCCCCCAGATCCCGCTCAGTCATGCTCGTTGGGGGCTCCCGCACGATGACCATCCCTGCACCCGCCGCGACCACCGCCGATGAGGCGCCCGTGGTGAAGGCACCGGAAACGGTGGGCCGCTCACCAGGGCAACTGATGTGGCTCCGTTTCCGCCGTGACCGGACCGGCATCGCCTCCGCGCTGGTGGTGATTTTCTTCATCCTCGTCGCGATACTCGCACCGGTGATCTCCTGGCTGTACGGCAAGAACCCGGACACTCTCTACGGTCAGGACATACCGGGCCTGCTCAACGACTTCGGCTATCCGATCGCCCCGAACGGCGGCGTCAGCTCGGAGTTCTGGTTCGGCATCGAGCCCAATCTCGGCCGTGACGTGTTCATGCAGCTCGTCTACGGGATCAGGACCTCTCTGCTGATCGCCCTCGTCACGACCATCCTCACCACGCTCATCGGCATCGTGGTGGGCATCGTGGCCGGGTACGCCGGCGGCAAGACGGACTACTTCATCGGCCGTGTGATCGACACGGTCCTGTCCTTCCCCTCGGTGCTGTTCATCATCGCGTTCATGCCCGTTGTGGAGAACCTCTTCGTCAGGTCCGACGAGGAGACGCCGATCTGGCTGCGCGCCGTGACGCTCGTGATCGTGCTGACGCTGTTCGGCTGGGCCGGGCTGGCCCGCCTGCTGCGCGGTCAGGTCCTCACGCTCCGCGAGCGCGAGTTCGTCGAGGCCGCCCGGGTCACCGGCGCCTCGCCCGCGCGGATCGTGTTCAAGGAGCTGCTGCCCAACCTGTGGACACCGATCCTGATCCAGTCCACGCTCCTGCTGCCCGCGCTGGTGACCTCAGAGGCCGCGCTGTCCTTCCTGGGCGTCGGCATGATCGAGCCGATCCCCGACTGGGGCCGCATGTTCCGGCGCGGCACCGAGGTCTACCAGAACGACATCACCTACCTGATCTTCCCCGGTGTCGCGCTGGTGATCTTCGTGATCGCCTTCAACCTGCTCGGGGACTCGGTCCGCGACGCCTTCGACCCCAAGCTCAAGCGCTAGATCCCCATGCTCAAGCGCTAGACCGATAGGAGAAAGATGACAGTCCGAAAGCGGTCGGCAGTGGCCGCCCTGGCCGTCGGTGTGCTGGCAGTCACCAGCGCCTGTGCCGCGGGCAACCAGGGTGCTCCCGCCACCTCCTCGGGCGGGCCCAGCGGCTCCGCCGCTCCCGTCACCGAGGCCTACAAGCCGGCGTCCATCACCGTCGGCACGGCAGAGGACTCCAAGGGTCCCGCGATCCCGCCGGAGGGCGTCGTCAAGGGCGGCACGGTCACGATGATCGACCGTGACGACTTCTCCCACCTCGACCCGGCGCAGATCTACGTCAACACCGAGGCGAACTTCGGCAGGCTGATCTCCCGCACCCTGACCGGCTACAAGCGGGTCGCCAAGGGCGAGTTCAAGCTGGTCGGCGACCTGGCCACCGACACGGGCACCGCCTCGGACGGCGGCAAGACCTGGAAGTTCACGCTGAAGGACGGCGTGAAGTGGCAGGACGGCACGCCGATCACCTCCGCGGACGTCAAGTGGAGCATGGAGCGGACGTTCGCGCCGTTCGTCACCCAGGGCCCGACCTACATCCAGCAGTGGCTGACCGAGGTCGACCACAAGAAGGCCTACCAGGGGCCCTACGACGGCAAGGAACTCGACGCGATCGAGACGCCGGACGACAAGACGATCATCTACAAGTTCAAGTCGCCGCACGCCGACGCGAGCTACGCCTTCGCCATGGGCGGCTACGCCATCGTGCCGAAGGCGAAGGACACCAAGGAGCAGTACGACAAGGAGCCCGTCTCCAGCGGGCCGTACATCATCAAGTCGCACGTGGTCGACAAGACCCTGGACCTCGAGCGCAACCCCAACTGGGACCCGGCAACCGACCCGATCCGCGGCGCCTACCCCGACAAGTGGCACCTGGAGTTCGGCTTCGAGGCCCTGCAGGTGACCGACCGCCTCATGGCGGACGCGGGTCCGGACCAGAGCGCGTTCACCTTCTACTCCTCGGTTCCGCCGGAGCGGCTGCAGCAGGTGCTCGGCGACGCCTCACTGGCCTCGCGCCGGATGAACAGCCCCTCGCCGTACGGCAACTACTACTACTTCAACCTTGACCGGGTGAAGGACATCAAGATCCGCCAGGCCATCAACTACGCCTGGCCGTCCAAGCAGATCCAGCAGGTCATGGGCGGTCCCGCCGCCGCGGCGCTGCCGACCACGATCCTCAACGAGAACACCACGGTCGGCTACCAGGCCTACGACCTGTTCGGCAAGAAGGACAAGCCCGACGGCGACATCGCCAAGGCCAAGGAACTGCTGGCCCAGTCGAGCAACCCCACGCCGACCATCGTCTACGCCTACAACCAGACGCCGGTCCAGGAGCAGGTCACCGTCGCGATCAAGAGCGCCCTGCAGAAGGCGGGCATCAACATCGTGGCCAAGCCGCTCGACCGCAAGACCTACTACGACTCGATCGGCAAGGTGAAGAACGAGTTCGACCTGTACTGGGGTGGCTGGGGCGCCGACTGGCCGTCCGGCTCCACGGTGATGCCGGTCATCTTCGGTCCCACCGGTGACGGCGCGCCGAACTACTCGCACCTGAAGGACCCGGCGCTCACCACCGAGATGGACAAGATCACCGCCGACACGGACATCAACGCGGCCAACGCCGCGTGGATGGCGCTGGACAAGAAGATCCAGGAGACGATCACCCCGCTGGTCGTCGCCGAGAACAGGATCGCCACCACGCTCCACGGTTCGAAGGTCGGCGGTGCCGAGATCGACCCGCAGCAGTGGATCGTGCAGCCGGACACCATCTTCGTGAAGCCGTAAGACAGCAACGGCCGTGGTCCCGCACGGGACCACGGCCCGGGGGGGGGGGGCGCGCCCCCCCCCCGGCGCGCCCCCCCCCCCCCGG
>NZ_JBFBCE010000131.1:14692-18052 GCF_040689595.1 Streptosporangium sp. NPDC051023
GGCGGCAGGGTGTAGCCCATCGTCGCGAGTGCCAGCAGGACCACTCCCGCCGCCACGCTCAACACGCCTCGGCGGTCTCCCAGCCACCGTCGGGAAACAGGCAATGTTTCGATTCATCACTCGCCGCACCCTGGGCGCCGTGGTCACCCTGCTGATCATCGCCGCGTGCACGTTCTTCCTCTTCTTCGCCGTGCCGGCCGACCCGGCCAGGCTCGCCTGCGGCAAGGTCTGCCCACCGGAGCTGCTGGCGCAGGCGCGGCATAACCTGGGACTCGACCAGCCACTGTTCGCCCAGTTCCTGGCCTGGGTCGGCGGCATCTTCTTCGGCCGCGACTACGAGGGCCTGGGCCACTGCTCCGCCCCCTGCCTGGGCTACTCCTTCGTCAACCGGGCACCGGTGCTGGACACGATCCTCGACCGCATGCCGCTCACCGTCTCGCTCACGATCGGCGCGGCGGCCGTCTTCCTCACCTTCGGCGTGGCGACGGGCATCATCGCGGCGCTGAAGCAGGGCAAGGCACTGGACAAGATCGCCAGCACGGCGTCCCTCATCGGCGCCTCGGTGCAGATCTACTTCGTCGGCACACTGGCGCTGTACTTCCTGGTCTACCAGAACCACATCCTGCAGCAGCCCAAATACGTGCCGTTCACCGAGAACCCGATAGCCTGGGCCACCGGTCTCGCACTGCCCTGGGTGGTGCTGGCGATCATCTTCACCGCCAACTACACCCGCATGACCCGCTCGACGATGGTCGAGCAACTCACCGAGGACTACGTCCGCACCGCGCGGGCCAAGGGCATGTCGGGCCGCTCGGTCGTGATGAGGTTCGCCCTGCGCGGCACCCTGATCCCCATCATCACCATCTTCGGCGTCGACCTGGGCACCCTGATCGGTGGCGCGATCATCACCGAGCAGACCTTCGGCCTGCAGGGGGTCGGGCAGCTCTCCGTCAAGGCGGTCACATACTCCGACCTGCCCATGCTGATGGCCACCGTGCTGGTGGCGGCGGGGGCGATCGTCGTGTTCAACATCATCGTCGACGTCATGTACGCCGTCATCGACCCCCGCGTGCGGCTGAGCTAGGAGTCTGGAAGAAGTGTCGAACCCGTTCCTGTCGGTCCGTGACCTGACCGTCGACTTCCACACCGAGGACGGCGTCGTCCACGCGGTGGACGGGCTCTCCTTCGACGTGGAGAAGGGCACCACCCTGGGGATCGTGGGCGAGTCGGGCTCCGGCAAGTCGGTGACCAACCTGACCGTGCTCGGCCTGCACAACCCGGAGACCACCAAGATCAGCGGAGAGATCCACCTGGACGGCCAGGAGCTGACCGGCGCCTCCCGGTCCACCATGGAGAAGCTGCGCGGCAACAAGGTCGCGATGATCTTCCAGGACCCGCTGACCTCGCTCTCGCCGTACCACACCATCGGCAGGCAGATCAGCGAGGTGTACCGCAAGCACACCGGCGCAAGCAAGGCCGAGGCCAGGGCCCGCGCGGTCGAGATGCTGACACGGGTCGGCATCCCGCAGCCGAACATCCGGGTGGACGACTATCCCCACCAGTTCTCCGGCGGCATGCGGCAGCGCGCGATGATCGCGATGGCCCTGGTCTGCGACCCGGACCTGCTGATCGCCGACGAGCCGACCACCGCGCTCGACGTGACCGTGCAGGCCCAGATCCTGGACCTGCTCAAGGAGCTCCAGGACCAGACCGGCACCTCCATCATCATGATCACGCACGATCTGGGCGTTGTGGCGAGCACCGCGCACAACGTGCTGGTGATGTACGCGGGGCGGGCCGTCGAGCGCGGCACCGTCAAGGAGGTCCTCGGCGAGCCCCGCCACCCGTACACCTGGGGCCTGCTGGCCTCGATGCCCCGGCTGACCGCGTCGGTCGACGTACCGCTCAAGCCGGTCCGCGGCACCCCGCCGAGCCTCATCAACGTCCCGTCCGGCTGCCCGTTCCACCCCAGGTGCGACTATGTGAACCTGGCCGGACCCGAGGTGTGCAAGGGCGAGCGGCCCGAACTGTCCCCGCACCGCGGCCACGGCGACGCGTGCTACCTGACCCTCGCCCAGAAGCGGGAGATCCACAAGTGAACCACCGAGTACGGCGGCGCGCCGCCCGCGCCGCCGGTGAAGGACGGCGTGTGAACGAGCGTGGTGAGGCTTCCCGCGCGCGTGGCGGCTCACCGAGGCCGTCGGCGAGGGAGGACGCGTGAGCGAGGTACTGCTGGAGCTGTCCGGCCTGGAGAAACACTTTCCGGTGACGGGCGGCCTGCTGTTCAAGCGGCAGATCGGCAAGGTCCACGCGGTCGACGGCGTCGACCTGACCGTGCACACCGGTGAGACCCTCGGACTGGTCGGCGAGTCCGGCTGCGGCAAGTCGACCACCGGGCGGCTGGCCGCCCGGCTGCTCGAGCCGACCGGGGGCAGCATCCGGTACAACGGGCGCGACATCGCCCACGCGAGCCGCAAGGCTTTGAAGCCCGTCCGGGCCGAGATCCAGATGATCTTCCAGGACCCCTACTCGTCGCTCAACCCCCGGCACACCGTGGGCACCATCATCGGTGGGCCGATGGAGATCAACGGCATCAACCCCGCGGGCGGCAGGGAGAAGCGGGTCAAGGAGCTGCTGGAGATCGTCGGCCTCAACCCCGAGCACTACAACCGCTTCCCGCACGAGTTCTCCGGCGGCCAGCGCCAGCGCATCGGGGTCGCCCGCGCGCTGGCCCTCAACCCCAAGCTGATCGTCGCCGACGAGCCGGTCTCCGCGCTTGACGTCTCGATCCAGGCGCAGGTCGTCAACCTGCTCCAGCAGCTCCAGCGCGACATGGGCATCGCGTTCCTGTTCATCGCGCACGACCTGGCCATCGTCAGGCACTTCTCGCAGCGGGTCGCGGTCATGTACCTCGGCAAGATCGTCGAGATAGCGGACCGGGCCTCCCTCTACGAGCGCCCGCGCCACCCCTACACCCACGCGCTGCTGTCCGCGGTCCCCGAGGCCAGCGTGGAGACCGGGTCCCGCGAGCGCATCCGCCTGGCGGGAGACGTGCCCTCCCCGATCGACCCGCCGTCCGGCTGCCGCTTCCGCACCCGCTGCTGGAAGGCCCAGGAGCAGTGCGCGACCGAGGAGCCGCCGCTGGTCAGGCTGGAGGGGAACCGGGAGGGACACCTGACCGCCTGCCACTTCCCCGAGGAGCCCACGGTGCACGGCGAGGACGTCGTCCTCGACCCGGCCCTGCTCGGCTGAAACCTGTTTTGTGGACATACCGGTCTAATGCCGCAAGACATCACAAAAGGTTCCCTGTGTCCCACGATTCAGTAAGCCACCAGCCGGGCCGTGTACGGCTGGCACGTG
>NZ_JBFBCE010000132.1:0-17464 GCF_040689595.1 Streptosporangium sp. NPDC051023
GACGGAGTGTTCTGCCCCGTGGCCTGGGAATTTGTCAGGTTTCTGCCAGTTCTCGGGGGGTGAGCGTACGGCGGGCTGGTGACAGCCCGCCGGGGATGGTCAGGACAGACGCCAGGCCAGGACGGCGGCCAGGAGCAGCAGCGCGCCAGCGCCGAGCGTGAGGGCGGAGCCTCGGCGCAGGGTGCCGGTCTGCCACATGTGCGCTGCCACGTCTGCGGCGGTGCCGAGGGCGAGGATGGGGACGATCCAGGAGCGCACATCGTCGGCGCCCAGGGCGTGCACGAAGTACGGGCGGCCGAGCGCGACGAAGGCGCCGAGCAGGAGCGCTGCGGCGGCGACGGCCGCGCCGGTCCAGGCGTCCAACGGGGCAGGGGGACGGCGGGCGGTGGTGGTCACTTCTCGCCCTCGCCCCGCCAGTCGTCGTCGAGGACCTCGTGCACGCCGACTCGCTGCGGCTTGTCGGGGTAGGTGTCCTTGGGGGTGAGTATCTTCGCCAGGGCTGCGGCCAGGTTCTCTGTCCCACTCTTCTTCATGGGTCTTCTCCTTCGATCGGGCGCCCCGTGTGGGGGTGCCGGGTGTGGGGGTTGAGGGCTCTCAAACCCCGGTGGAGGGGGTGTCTGAGGGACCGCCACACCCGCCACACTTAGCCGTTCTCGCAGCTCAGGCCGGTGTGGCGGTGGCACGTGGCGGGTGTGGCGGTGTGGCGGTGCCACGTGGTACCGCCACGTGGCGGGCGTGGCGGTCAGGCGGCGGGCCAGTCGGCGACCTCCGGCGGTACGTCGAGCTCACCGCGCCGGATCGCGTCGGCGACGTCGACCAGGTGCTGACGCTCGTAGCCGCGGCCGCGCTCGCCGCCCCGCCAGAACGCGTTCGGCAGCGGCCGCACGCCGAGCGGGTTCAGCAGCGCGGCCAGTTCGTGCTCGGTCATGCCGAGCGCCTTGGCCAGGACTTCGCTGTGCAGGCGGCCGGTGTCCCAGGGCAGCGCGAGCGCCTGGACGACGAGTTCGGGCAGCGGCACCTCGGCGGCGTCGAGGTGGTGGATCTGTTCGGCGTGTAGCCGCGGCCGAGCCCCGGCGGGGTAGGGGTGCTCCCGGACCGGGCCGCGCGCCGATGGCTGCTGGCCGCGGGCGCGGGCCGCGATCGCCTCTGGATCGCCCCACCCGGCGGTGACGCCGCCCTGCAGTAGTGACAGGTGCGAGGCCGGACGCTGCGGCGTGGAGGACACGGGGGCGTCCGGCGGGCGGGTGCCCACCTCCCTGCTGGGGGCGCCGTCGGCGGCCGGGTGTGTGACGGCCGGGTCCCAGATGATGGGCTTGCCGCGCTCATCGGTGACGCCGGGCAGCTCGATCGGCTCCGGCGGGGTGAGCCGGGTGCGTTCCTCGGCGGTGCTGTAGAGCCACCGCATCCGCTCCAGCCGGGTGGCATACGCGTGGGCGGCGGCGCGCACGGCGTCCAGATCCCGGTCGGGCCGGTGGTTGGCGATCGCGATGGCCGCCGGGTGGATGTCGCGGGCGGGCAGCATGAAGTAGTTCTTCCAAGCCCGCGGCCCCAGGTCGTCGGGGCGGCGCAGGAACCCGGACCCTTGGTGGGGGACGTCCTGGGGGCTGACCCCGGTGTGGTAGTCGAACAGGTAATCGATCTCGGCCTGCACACTGGGGCGGATCTGCATCCGGGTGGTGCACTGCGTCTTGATGTCGGACGACAGGGCTGTCGCCGTCGACCGCAACACGGACAGCACGGCGTTGCAGGCCTCGTTGCCGCCGATGTCGACCAGCGTTTCCAGATGGGCGCGGATCTTACGGACGATGGGGTCGGCCACCTGCGTGCCGAGCACCTCCTTGCCCTCGTCCAGCATCAGGAAGATCGCAGGCACCTTCTCGGAGACCGGCAGCAACTGCACGTCCTGCTGCATCTTCAGCTCTGCGTGCGCAGACTTGCGGTCCCGGGCGGTGACCACGTGGGCATGCGCCATCAGCAGCGCCTCTTGCGGGCAGGGGGCGGCCCAGTCGATCGCGGGCCGGGTGGTCAGACCCTGCAGCCAGGGCGCCAGCCACGCCCGCGAGACGCCGCCGCCGTTGAGGTCCATGTGGTCGACCACGACGTCGCGCAGAGCCCCCAGGGCGGCGGTCAGGGAGTGCAGCACACCGGTCTTTCCGGAGCGTTTCTGGCCGACCACGAGCATCGTGGACTCGCGCAACGCCACGGTGACCGGGTTGCCGTCCCGGAATTCCCCGACGGTGACCACGCCGGGGTCGTTGATCGATCCGCCGAGCGTGATGCCGGGGTGGTCGATCGTCTCGACCAGCCGGTCGACGCGGGAGACCCCCATCCACATCGCGCCGCGAAACGGCCCCGGCAGCCACTCCACGCCGCACCCGTTGGGCAGGCGGGCGTCTTCGGCCAGGCCGCCGACGGCGCCCTTCAGGGTGCTGGTGCTGGAGGCACCCAAAGGTTGCAGCACCAGCAGGTCGTGGCCGCACTTGGACGGCCATTCCCGCACGTCTTCGATCTGGACGCCGATCTTGGCCACGCGTTTGACGCGGTCGGCCCATTCTTCGGCCAGGCCCGCATACCGGCGCACCACCATCGCACCTGTGCTGCCGGTCGAGGCTGTGCTTGGCGCGGGCTGCGGGGGGTGTGCCCACGGGGCGAGCAGGCCCGCGCCCAGGGCGCCCACACTCAGGGCGGCCAGTACGTTGAGGTTCCAGGGGGTGTCCAGCCAGGCCCAGGTCAGCCAGCCACCCGCACCCAGCCAGCAGCCGACCCGATATCCCAGGGTGCGCGGGTGGAGCTGGCCGCCGGCCAGTGCGGTGGCGATCACGCCGACCGTGGCGCCGGCGGCCGCCCACCAAGGGCCCAGCTCCAGGGCATTGCCGCCCGCGCCGAGCGCGGCCAGCACCAGCGCGCCCTGGCCGGTGGCCGAGACGGTGCCGCGCGGCAGCAACGACCAGTCCGCCCTCGGTGGCTGCGTCGTCTTGGTGGCCACGTGGTGCTCCCCTTCCTCGTTGTGCGGGCTGGTCAGACGTTCCAGTAGCGCTCGTTGGTGCGCGGCTGCAGGCGGCGGTCGATCTCAACCGCGTGTGAGCTGGAGAAGACGGCCGCGACTTCGTCGGCGGGGTTGGCGGCCACCGCCAGCGCCTCGTACAGATGCCGCATCGCCTCGACGACCTCGGGGTTGAGCGGGTAGTCGGCCTCCAGGCGTTCCATGAGGAGGCGGACGGCGGTAGCGGCCGCCAAGGGGAGTTCGCGCAGCATCTCCAGGTGGCCCTTGACGACCATCATGTCGTCGGAGGAGTAGCCGGCCGCGATGGTCGGCAGCTCGGTGGCGTGGGTGATGAGTCCGAAACTCACAGCAGCTCCTTGTGTGGTGGTGCCGGGCTGGGCCGGTGCGGGTGAGCGGGTGGGCAGGGTGGTTCGGGGGTGCGGGGGGCGAGCCAGGACGGATGAGGTCTGCGGCGCCGAATCTGCTTCAGACGCTTCGGTTGTCGGTCCAGGCGCGGTTTCGCCGGTGGTTCGGCGGGTCCGCCACCAGGCCCAGGTTTTGGCGGCCAGGCCGTCGGTCAGGTCGGCGTCCCACTGGCGGAGCCGGGCGGCGAACGCGCGCAGGCGGGGGGTGAGGCGCTGCCAGGTGCCGCTGAACCGGTGTCCGGTGCGGCGGTCGACCCACCCGGCGCTCGCGCGGACCCGGCCCCGGCTCCACCGGCCGACGGCGCGGGCGCGGCGGGCGGTAGCGCGGCCGGTACGGCGGGCCACGTCGGCGAACGCGGCGTCGCGGTCCTGGCCGTTGGCGCGGGCGCGGGCCAGGCGCGGTACGGCGCGGCCGTGCAGGGCGCGGACCGCCCGGCCTGCGGACCGTAGGCCTCGGACCGGTGCGGCGGCGTAGTGCCGGGCTCCGGCGGCCCCACTGCGGGGGCGGCCGCCGGGGCGGTCGGCGCCGGTCGGGCGGAACGCGCCCCGGGCGCGGGTGCCGCCAGAGCCACGATCGCCGAAGGAGTGCCGTCGGCCCCCTGCTGCCCGGCCGCCTCCGCCACGGCCGAGGCCCCCGCCGCTGCGGCCGAGCGACGGCATCCGCGAACTGGCAGACCGGCGCCCGGCGCCACCGGCCCCGGCACCGAACGTCATCCGCCGCCCGACGGCACCACGACCCGAGGGCAGGCCGAGGCCGCCCCGACCGCCACCGGGGCGCTGCGTTCGACCGCCGCCGGGCCGGTCCCGCCGCGGGTGCGCCTTGCGCCACCGCCGGTACCCGTAGCCGCCCGCTCCGGCCGCCGCCACCGCGCCACCCGCGGCCAGGCCGGCGGCGCCGACCGTGTTGTACAGACCAACACCGCCCAGGGTGAGAACCGAGGCGACCCCGACGGCCAGCTGCCCGGCCGGAGTGCCCAGCTGGGGTTCGGCCTTGGGGACGGCAGGCTCGCGGCGACGCGTTTCCGGAGCGGGCTCCTGCTCGGGTTCGGGGCGCTCGACCGGCTGCCAGCGCTCCGGTTCCGGTTCCGAAACGGTCACCTCCGGCGTCGAGGTGCTCACGGTGCACCGCCCGCCGGACCGGACCCGTTGACCGATCCGATGCCGGTCAGCGCGAGCGTCTTCGGCTGCTGCGGCTGCGTCTGGGCGGCCCTCGCCGCGGCCTTCTGCGCCTCCTCCTCGGCGGCCCGTTCGGCGGCTTCCTCACGCTCCCGGATCACGTCGGCGATCACGTAGCCCGCCTGCCGATCGGCGATCCCGAACTCGCGGGCCAGCCGGGACCGCACGGGCTTCGTCCCGCTGTCCAGGAGCATGCCGACGGCGATTGCGGCGAACCACTTACGGATCTCGCGCTCGGTGTCGGCGTCGAGCTGGCCGCTCGTTTCGGACTGATCCGGCTCGTCGCTTTCCCTGGCGGTCGCGTCGTCGCCGACGGGGGGCTCGGCGGGGTGTTCGTCCTGCTCAGGGGGTGATCCGGGGAACAGCTTGCGGAGCACATGGACGAGGAGATGTGTGCCGCAGAAGATCGTGCCGATCACCAGCAAGGCGATCACCAGCACCACCCCCCACGGCAGTGGCGGCACGTTCCCGGATCGGGGGTCAGGGGTGAACCAGCCGAGGCCGTGCAGGTACTGCAGCAGCCCGGAGGCGATGGTGAAGACGCCCACCACGGCCAGGCAGTAGCGGCGGGCGCCGGGCACGTTGCGCAGCACCAGGGCGGCGACGATGGCCACCACGATCAGCCCGTCGACGCCGATCCAGTACTGGTCGGCGGCGTCGTCGTCGATGTGTGCGGCGCGGGCTGCGTCCTGCAGGGCGCCCATGCCGACGCGCAGTCCGACGACGACGATGACGAGGACGCCGATGGCGAGGGCGACGACGGCGGCCACGTCCCAGCGGGAGCGGGCCGGGCGGCGGAGGGCGGTCCGGGCCGGGCGGGCAGGCGGCTTGGGGCGGGGCTCGATAGCCGTCTCTGTCATTTCCTCGGCCGGTTCGTCTTTCTCGGCCGGGCTGTCAGTGCGGCGCAGCCAGCCGGTCAGGCGGGCCCACCGGGACGGGCGTGGACCGGTCTGGGCAGGGTGGTCCGGGGTGGGCTCGTCGTGGTCGTCGGTGTGCTCGGCTGGCGTGGCTGCGGCCGGATCCGTAGCGTTCTTCACGGTCCTTCTCCTGCTGATGATCGGTGGGGCTGGGGATCGAGGTCCCGGGCCGCGATACCCGCGCGGCCCGGGACCGGCCGGGTTACTTCTTGGTGAGGTCGGGTTCGTCGCGGCGGCCGACACCGTTGAGGACTCGCCCACAGGAGCAGGTGTGGTCCATCAAGGAGTTGGAGCCGGTGCTGGTGACGCCGCAGCCGCCGCAGGTCACGGTGGTACCGCCGTGGTAGGTGTCGCCCTTGTCGCTGAACATCTCGGACTCCTTGTCCGTCAGGGGAGCGTCTGCTCCGGGCACCCGCCCAACCCGAGGGCTGGGCGAGCACCCGCACAGTGCGCTACGCCGGGCGGTAGTGGCGGGCGGCGCCCGGGCTGGTGTGGAGCGGGTCGTTCTCGCAGTCCGACGCCCATCCCTGGTGGGTCCAGCAGGTGCGGCGGTCGTCGCCGTGCATTCCGGTGGCCTCGCGGGCGTTGTCGTGTTCGATCGCCGCGGCGAGCTGCTCGTCGGGCGTCACGACGCGTCCCAAGGGGATTCGTGGCTGGTGGTGATGAACCAGCCGAGCTCGTCGTCGCTGTTGCGATCGAGGTCGTCGAGGAGCTCGTCGTCGCCCTGGGCGCAGCGCATGCACCCACGGGCGTGGGCGATCATCTGCTCGCGGGTCATCTGGTCGACGTCCATCACGCCTCCCCGGTCTGCTCGGCGCGGGCGATCGCCTCGGCGTGCTCGGCGGCGTCCAGGCCGATCCCGCAGTGTTCGTGCAGGGCTCGCTGGCCGTCGGCCCATCGCCGGTACGCGCTGCGGGCGTCCTGCTCGTTGATCTCCAGGGCGTGGGCGACCTGCGGCCAGGTCGCTCCGGCCTGCAGGGCGTGGTGGACATCGACCGGGTGGCGGACGATCCGGGCGATGGACTCGCCCAGCGTGAGCAGCTCGAGGTGCTCGGCGACCGTGAGGGGCACGCTGTCCTCAGTGCGGGCGACGTAGCCGCGCATGCCGAGCTCGGTGTAGCGCTCGAACATGCCGCTCACGCTCATGGTGGGCGGGATGTCGCGGGGGCCGACGATGCAGGGCGCGCTCACTTCTTGCCGCCCTTCGTGCCGCCCTTGGGGGCCACGACGGGCAGGTTCTTCTGCGCGTCCCACTGGGCGTCGTAGGCGTCTCGGACGCTCTGCGCCTCGCCGGAGTCCGTGAACGGGGTCTTTCCGGGGCTGAGGAATCTCACAGGGCACCTCCCACGGTGGGGAAGGTGCGGTGGCCGGGTGCGGCCGGTGTCGCGGATGAGGTTGGCGCGCAGGTCAGCGCACCCTTAAGGTCGTTCATCGTTCAGAGCTCCATGTGCGTGGGGCTGTGGATTGGGTAGAAGCCCGCCCGGTTGCCGCCGGGCGGGTCTTCTGCTTTCAGCGGTTGTGGCGGATTTCCGCCTCGCCGTCTTCCTGGCTGGTTCGGTAGGTGAGGGTGATGGGGCCGTACAGGTCGGCGACGCCCTCGGGGGTAAGCAGAGCGCCGGACGCGCTCGTCACGTACAGGCCGAGCTGGGTGTTGCCGTGCACCCACCAAAAGTGGCCGCGGTCGTCGGATACGACGTCGCCCGGGAGGAGCCCGGTCATGCGCTTTCCCTGACGGTGGTGGGGCGGTGGGTGAGGGCGAGCGGGCCGTGCATGCGGTCCAGCTCGTCGACGTGGAGGCTGGTGTCAGCGGCGTTGAGGGCGTGGGCGCCGTAGATGAACCAGGTGTGGCCGGTGGTGTCGGTGCAGGTGTCGCCGGGCTGGAGCTGGGGTTGTGTCACGGGCTCTCCTCGGTCGTTCCTTGGTTGGTGGTGGTGGCCCCGCCCTGGGGGTGGGGCGGGGCCGGTCCCGGGGCGCCCCCTCCGACGGCCCGGGGTGGTGCACCCGGCCGCCGCGTCTGCTGCGGGCGCGACGGCCGGGCTGTTTTAGGGGGTTGGCCAGTGGATGCCGTTCGGCGCTGATTGGCACAGTCCGTTGCGGCCGGGCCGCACCCAGTTGGTGCCCCACCCGGTGTCGATGGGGACGATGACGGCGTCGCAGGAGGCGCAGCGGCGGGTTGGCGGGCGGGTGGTGGTCACGGCGTCGCCTTCCGGTTGGGGCTGTCCTGCTCGGCGATGCGGTGGGAGAGGACGTCCGGGCAGTAGGCGCTGACCCCGGACCGCAGGTCCGGCTTGCGGGCCGGGTCGTCGCGGGGGCAGGCGAACCAGGCGCTCAGGTCGCCGGTGCGCCAGATGAACCACCCTGGATGCTGGGCCTTCAGGCGGTCGAGGGCCTCCGGGGTGGAGAGACCCTTCAGGTCACCGGCGGTCATCGGGTCGCCTCCGGGTGCCGTCTCCGGACATCTGCCGCCGCAGTGGGGGATGTCCGGAGACGGCTGGTGCATCCACGGGCGGTGAGGGTGCCTGTGGTGCACACTGGGAACGCGGCGACGGTCCTTGTGGCGAAGGTGAGGGACAGGGGTCCACCGCCGCCGCGCTCGTCTAGAAATCTGTGATGTTCCGTCCCTGTTTGGGGGCGGAACATAGCGACCCTGCCATGCCCTGCTACGTCCTGCCATGCCCTGTCCCGGCAGAGAGGGGCAGGGCATGATCGTCTACGGTCGGCATCATGATCGATTTCGATGCGCCCGAAACGGTGTGGGAGCAGCTGTACGCCATCCTGCGCGAACGCATCGAAACTGGCGTCTACCCGGAACAGCGGATCATCCCCAGCATCACGCAGCTCGAGCAGGAGTTCAGCGTCGCTCGAGGGACCGTCCGAAAGGTCCGCGACAAGCTGGCTGACGAGGGCTTTCTGCGTCCGGTGTCCGGCCGGGGAACCTTCGTGCGCCCGCGAAACGAGTGGGGCGCGCAGGTCGACGAGTAGCGTCACCCGTTTGCTCCTGTCTCGTCTTGGGCGAGTGCGTCGTGAAGGTGCTCCAGGCTGTCTCGACTCACGGTGGTTCCGACGGTCGGGTTCGTGGCCCACCAAGAGCCGGTGCCGAGCTGCCAAAGCAGCCAGTCCGGGTGGGCGGCGCGAACGTCGTCAGCCGTAATCGCTCGTGTTTTAGTCATGGGGCCTACACTCCGCGTAGCGGTTGGGGTGATCCCATGGTGCCCGCCGCGTCGATAAGTTGCAAGACCCAAACTAGCAAGAATCAAAAACAAGATTTATCATGGGCCTCTCAGCCTCAGGAGGCACCCCTCATGACCAACAGCCACAGTCCCACGGTGAGACGCCGCCGCCTTTCAGCAGCGCTTCGTAAGGCTCGAGAACAAGCGGGGATGACGGCTGACACAGCAGCCAAGCAACTCCGCTGGCCAGCCTCGAAGGTGACCCGTATTGAGCGCAACGAGTGGAGACGTCCCACGGTCAGTGACGTCACTGACCTGCTCGACGTCTACGGCGTCACCGACGAAGCGATGCGGCAGGCCATGGTCACGCTTGCCCGCCAAGCTCGCGAGCGCGGATGGTGGGAAGGCGAGCTCCGAGCTGAGCTGGGCGGCAGCCTCGTTGAGTTCGAAACGGAAGCCTCGCGGATTCGCACGTTCGAAGCATTGCTCGTTCCTGGGTTACTTCAGACTGCCGACTATGCCCGCGCCGTTTTCCGGGGCGGCATGGTCATCGACGGAGAGACAATCGAACGGCGTGTGCACGCCCGCCTCGCACGCCAACGAATCCTAGAACGCGATCAGCCGCCGAACCTGTGGGCGGTCATCGACGAGGCGGCGCTTGCCAAGCATGTCGGCGGTGTTGCGGCCATGCGTGAGCAGATCCATCACCTGATCACCATGGCGGCCCGGCCGAACATCGGCATCCAGGTGTTGCCGAACGCGGTAGGAGCACACGCCTCCATGACGGGTTCGTTCACCATCCTGTCGTATCCCGCACCGGACGATCCCGAACTCGTCTACATCGAAACCGGAACCAACGGGGACCTCTACCTCGAAGGGGCGGAGGAGGTCGAGCGCTATACGCTCAAGTACGACCACGTGCGCGCCTCGGCGCTCAGTGCTGACGCCTCGGTGGCGTACTTGGCTGACCTGGCCCAACAACTGAAGTAGGCGAGATCATGGAGCTAACCCACTCCCACGAACTCACCTGGCGCAAGTCCAGCCTCAGCAGTGCAGAGGGGGGCAACTGCGTCGAGGTGGCGACCAACCTGCCCGGTGTCGTCGCGGTGCGCGACAGCAAGGACCCATCTGGCCCGGCGCTGGCCTTCACCCCGACGGGGTGGAGCGCCTTCGTCGACGGCGTGAAGGGCGGCGCGTTCGAGTAGTCCGCCGCGCGTGACGCGCGCCTGACAAACAGCGGGCTCGCCTGGTGTTCCAGCACTAGGCGAGCCCTTGATCCACCCCTGCTGAGACCAGGAGAGACCCAGTGGGCACGATATCGTGCGCGCCCGCGTGCGCCTGCACGCATCCAGGCGGAGACGCCTCATGACGAGCGCGCTCTCGCACGCCGAGGAGACCTCGACTCGGCGGCCACCGACCGCCGCGCAGCTCTACACCGACGCCGTCTGGGAGTCGAAGCACCTCACCCCCAACGAGCGCCTCATCTGCCTGTCGTACGCCGACCACGCTCATGAGGCCGGGCGCCCAGTAGACCGAGCGTGGGTCACCACGGCGCGCCTCATGGAGCGCACCGGCATGTCCAAGGGGGCGGTCATCCAGGCGCGTAACGGCGCTGTCGGCAAAGGGTGGCTGACCGACATCGGGTCGCGGCCGGGGCACAAGCAGATCAGGGTCTACCGGCTCCGGGCGCCCGACGAGTCCGCCGCCTTGTCGTCTTCGACCGCAGGGCGAGGCCGGGACGGCAAGGGGCGCTTCGCCGCCAAACCGGTCCAGGAGGAAGACCGGTTCACCACGGAACCGGTCCATGCTGTGAACCGGTCTGGCGAGACCACCGAACCGGCCCCCGCCGTGAGCATCGACGTAAACGTGCAGGTAGAAGGCCTAAATGAGCGAACCGGTCCACCACATGAACCGGTCCACGCCATGGAGGCAAACTGGTCCACGACACGGACCGGAACCGGTCCACAGGATGGACCCGACTCTCTTACAGACTCTCTTGCTCACTCTCTTCTCGGCGCGGGCACCTCGGCAGAGGGGACTGAGAGGAGAGAAGATCGTCAACGAGAAGAAGAACCAACCCCGCCCTCCGCTGAGGTGCCGACCGTGCCCGGCATCCCCGCCGACCTCGCCCAGCGGATCATGGCGAAGACCACCGCGACCGCCGACGAGCTGGCACGGATCATCGCCGACGCCAAGCGCGACGGCATCCGCAGGCCCGTCGACTGGCTGCGCAGCGAGGCAGGCGTCGCGGACTTCCCCGTGCGCCTGGACGACCTCCGCGCCACCCCGGCCGTAGCGTCCGGACCGCCGCCCGTCGCCGACTACCGGGCCGCCGTCCGCTCCGCCTGCGCCGAGCACGGCACCCCCGGCGGGGCTGACCGCTGTGCCCTGTGCCGCAAGAAGAAACCCATCGCCCCGCCGCCCGTCGCCAAGGTCCCCCAGCAGCGCGACGACAAGCCGTTGCCATCCGTCGACCAGTCCATCGCCGCCGCCAAAGCCGAGCTGGACGCCTTGCGCGCCTCACTGGACCACAAGAGCCGCACCGGGCCCACCCACGTCATTCGTCCCAGGCAAGTCTCAAACGAGCTTCCCGCCGAGGTCCAGGCCGCTCACGACAACCTCGACTTCCTCGGCGACGGAAAGTTCACCCTCCTTGCCGCCGCTCGCGAGAAGCTAGGCCCCGAGGCGCACCGCAACGAGGTTGTGCTCCTCGCCGACCGGCTCGCCACAACCAATTCCACGCTGGTGGGGCAACAGCCATGACCAACGAGAGGTGGCCAGATGTCCCCGCGGGAGCGATACCGCGAGATCGCCGATGACCTACGCCGACGGATCCACGAAGGCGAGTGGCAGCCCGGCGAGACCATTCCCAGGATGGTTGACCTGGGCCGTCACTATGGTGCGGCGCGGGGCTCCGTCGCTCAGGCAATCCACCGCCTTGAAGCTGACGGGCTGCTCAGCTCCACCCCGCGCCGGGGAACGGTTGTGTGCGACCCAGAGGCCAAGCCGACCGCAGGCTCAGGCGACATCGAGGAGACGTCGGCCGCGATCGATCGGCATCTCGACGTGATCCGCGGGGACCTCGCCGAGCTGAAGGCCGGCCGGGTCGAGATCCGCGACCTCCTCGCCCGCGTGGTGGCCCGCCTCGAGGGCGTTCAGCCGTGACCTCCTTCCCTGCCGCATGTGTCGGGATCCCCGCCGACGGTTCAGCGTTACGGCGGGGACTGGAGTGCGGAGCCGGCGTCAGCAGTTGGGGACGACGCTCGCCACAACGAAGGGGATGCTGTGGGAGGGCGTGTACTCGGAGAGCTGCCCGAGGGATACGCAGGGGCCTGCCTCGTACCAGGAGCCCATGCCGGAATTGGGGTTGGGGTGGGTGACGTAGATGAGGACGGCGTACCGGGCGTAGCCTTCGGTGCAGAGCGCCCAGGCGGTGCGGGTGCCCTCGTACCTGCCGACCGAGCAGTTGACGGCGGAGGCGTTTGCGGGAGAGGTCGCGCCGAAGAGCGCGGTGACGGCGAGGAGAGCTGCGGCGGACAGAGCCGCGGTGTGTTTTCTGAGGTGCATGTGCTGACCTCCAGCAGGTTGGCTGGTGCGTGGATGGTCCCCCGAAGGGGTGCACTATTAAGAAAGCTTCTTATTAGAAGATAAACGGGTGCCGTACGCCGTCAAGGCCCCTCTCTCCCAATCGGTCGCCCTACAGGTAGCGTGACCCTCGTGAGCACCCGGCCCATCAAGGAGGACCCACAGGATCCCCAGGTGATCTTGCGAGATCTCCCCGAGCAGGAGCGGCCGGAGTTCCTGCGCCAGTACCGGGCAGCCCTCGAGGCGGCCCGGGACGACGTCGCCCGCCATAAGGATCTGAGGCAGTTGCTGCACCGCTGGCGCCTCGTCGTGGTCGCCGCGACCAGGCCCGGCTACTACGAGGCGATCGAGGCAGCCCGAACCGGCACTGGCGTGCCGCTGGACGAGGCGATCGGTGCCGAGCTGGCCCACCGCGGGTGATGTCTACTCCTCAGGTCTAACCTTGCCCTTGTACCTGCGGATGGGCCGCGGTTCCAGGTCCGCGAACCCGCCGGTCCGCGGAGGCTGTGCCTCGCCCTGAGACTTCCGGCGAGGTTTCGACGGGGTGGGCACTACCTGTCGTCGCCGCCGGGTGGCGGGGTGGACGAGGAGTTCCTCGATCGCGGCGACGTCTTCAGGGGAGAACCGGAGCTGGCCGAGGACTTTATGGCTGGGCCACTCGCCGGACGCCGCCTTGCGATGGATTCCGGAGACCGAGTCGCCGAGGCCGAGATGCCGCGCCAGCTCATGCTTGTCTATCCAGGGGCGGCGCCCGGCGGTCATGGGGCGCCGGCCGGGCGACGGAGCCGGTGCGTTGGCAGGCCGCGGTCGCGCAGCGGTGCCACAACCCCTGGCAGAGGCGCAGGCCGGGACTGTCGGATGCGATGCTGAGGGGTGGGCGCTGGCGGGGCCTTTGGTGGTTCGGTGACCGGGCGGCGTTCGTGCATCGTGAGGATCTCGGTGATGTGCTCCTGGGTGAACCGGTACTGGCCGGCGAGCAGCAGGTGGGGGATGAGCCGTCGGCGGCATTGCTCTTCAATCCAGGAGACTTTCAGATCGAGGAGCTCGGCGAGCTGATGCTTGTTGATGATCTGTGGAGCGCCGGGCGCCCTCTCTAACTCATCGTGTTTTTCTGACAACTCTCAGTCCTTTCTCCTGGTTGCTCAAGGTTCGCGGGTGAAGAGAGGCAACGCGCGGATTCCGGACGTGTAGTTGGCGTTCCAGCCGAGGCGGATCTGTACGAGTGTGTTGTCTCGTCGCTGGGCTGGCACGCTGGAGCCCCAGCCGCTGCACCCACATGACGGCCTCCTGGGGCCGGCGTACGGTCGAGGCATGGCCACGGACGACGAGGAAGAGCCGCCGATCTGCGGCACCTGCCTAGGCGCGCAGGGCGAATGGATCAACCAGAACGGGAACGGCCCCGCGCAGTCGGTGTGGGTGCCGTGCGGGACGTGCAGCGGGTCGGGGCGGGCATGACCGATCCGATCACCTGCCCGGAGTGTGAAGGCCGCAAAGGGCAGCGCCTCGGCGAGCTGTTCCTCGCGTGCCGATTCTGCGGCGGCCTCGGCTGGGTCGGCGGCCGCAACGAGCCCGCCGAGCGGGGGGAGTGCCCGCCGCCCGCCGGGCCACCGCCGGTGTGGGAGCACCGGGTGTGGCAGGAGCCTGCGGTGGCGGCCGCGCTGCTGTGCCGGTACTGCCTCGGCTCCCGCCAGGTGACGACCATGAACGAGGAGGCGCGGACGATGACGATGGCAGCCTGCCCGGAATGCGCGGCGTAATTCGTACGGTAGTTCGCGCAGTAGTTCGTGTGTTAGTTCGCGCGGTGATGCGAACCGTGGAAAGTTACATGTACTTAGCGTCTGGCTCGTCTACTGTGGTGATGCACGCGTCTTAGAAGTACCGCGTTATGTGGCACTTCATAACGTGTGCATCACGAAGCCCCGACACCGTTTCAGCCGATAGTCGGGGCCTCGTCCCGCGGGCTCAGTTAACCGAAAGGTTAGCTGGGCCTGCGCCGGGTCAGCAGCCAGACCGCCATGACCGCAAGGGCTCCCACGGGGAGAAGCCATCGCCAGTCGAAGCGGTCTGACCTCCTACTAGTTCTTCGCGCATGCTTTGCCATGGGCGTCCCCTCCTCTGGACCGGCATGACCCGTAATGGGGGATTGACCCCGGTCCTCCCAGTCGATCCCGCGGGATCCGGCTGAGGCGAAGAACGGCGAGTGCTGCGTTCTCGAACGAGACGAAAGCTATCAGCGTTTTTGTGAGACGACTTCGATATTCGGGGTTCTACAAGTTTTGGAGAGCGCTGTAGGGCTCTACAGAATTTGTTTCCGCTGAGTAGAATGTGCAGGTCAGCGGCGCGAGAATAGTGGGCACCGCCTTTTTGTCCCTGATTGTCACGCCGGGTGTTGGCGGTGGCCCCGCTGCCACCCCTCCAGGAAACAGCGGGGCCACCGGTTCCCGGTCCGCCTGGTGACGCAGGCTGGGTGTGGGCCGGGAGGTCTTCAGGGCTGGTGGACGCCGTTCGGAGCCTGGTCACACAGCCCGCCGCCCCCCTGGGCGAGCCAAATCGTGCCGAGGCCGATCCTGGTGGCGGAGATCGGTGCCCTGCAGGAACCGCACCGGGAGCGCGGGGTGGCCGGGGGTGTGATGTCCGTCAGCCACAGCCAGGCGCGCCGGGCGGCGGCCCACAGGCCGGCGGGGGAGTTGTCGCCAGCGGGCTGTGTCATGGGGATGACCGTACGTGACTATGTCTATACCTGTCTATAGCTAGGGACACCTATGGGTATCTATGAGTGCACGTCAATAGCTACGTACGGTCAGATACATGATCGAGTACGACCCGACCGAGCCGAAGTGGCGGCAGATCTACGCCGTCGTCCGCCGGCGTATCGAGTCCGGCGAGTACGCGCCCAAGAGCCTCGTCAGCGAAGTGAAGCTCGAGGCCGAATTCGGCGTGACACGCACCACCATCCGGAAGGTCACCGCGCAGCTCCGCGAGGACGGGCTGATCATCACCCGGCCGTCCATGGGCAGCTTCGTGACCGACCAGGAGGTCCGGTCGGCTGAGTAGCCGGACATGCCCTGCACTTCCGGAAGGAGTTCGCGCTTGGAGCCGGCGGCTGGGTGAGTGTGGATGTCCGCCCCGGTCGTGCGGTTGAGACCGGGCATCCGAAAGGGGCGAGAGTCCGAGGTGCTGCCCGCAGACCGGTGGGTGATCGTGGGGGAGGAGCCGTCTCCCGTGGGAGAAAAATGGGAGATCCAGCCCCTCCTCGCATGGGCTGAGATGCGCTCAGCTGCGCTGACGTAACGCCTTCTACCTGGGCATTTCAAGAATGCCCAGGTAGATCTTTTGCGCCGACCGCGTTCACACCGAAGAGGTCACTGGTTCGATCCCAGTATCGCCCACACAGATGTGACGCAGGTCAGAGCCCGTCGGTTGACACCAGCCGGCGGGCTTTTTGCTGTCTGCCCAAGATCGAACACGGGTTTTGGGCACAGAATGGGCACAGACCTCGGAGATCCACCCTCGCGACCCGCTCCGTCTCGCCCTCGTCACCTCCTCGCTTCCGCTAGAAGCGAAGCCCTGTCCGCCTGCCTGACCGCCCTGCGCCGGAGCATCTTCGGCCGGAGAATCTGGGACACCGCCGCATCCCGGTACGGCTCGAGCAGCCGATCGAGAAGCGGCACCGTCGACCGGCGAGGAACACCGGCCTGCGCCCACGCCACCTCCAGGGCGGCCCGCTCCATGAGCGCGGTCTCCCACCGCTTCTGCAACGCCTCCACCACCTCGCCCCGCATCTGCTCCGACACGTGCGTGTAGTGATCCCGCATCGCCGAGGCGATCCGCACGTCGTCCTCCACCGAGTGCCCCATCCGCTCATCCCGCAGGATGTCGGCCACCCTGTCCTCACCCATCCACGTCTGGTTGGCATGGCGCAGCCCGTGCGTCGTCAGGCCGTGCCGCACCGGAAGCCAGGACGCGATCGGCGTATCCGCCGGCAAGGTCCGGCGCCCCCGACTCCGTTCGGCAAGGCGGGGCGCCACGAACACCTGGCCTCGCTCCACGGCAGGCCAAGGGACGACCGGGGTCCCAGGCCATCCATGGGAAAGGTCCACCAGGACGGGCAGAGCAGGGCGAGGGCTCTTCCCGCCTTCCTCCGGGTATCGGCCGTCGGCCGCAGACCGGATGACTCGGCGCCCGAAGTTGCTGCGCCTCGGATGGCCACCTTCGGGCCCCAGGAAGAGATACTCCCCGCCTTCGCACCAGTCAGGGTCGCCTGGCTCGCGCTTGCGCGGCGTGCAAGTGCACCAGCGCGGCTGGAGGTTGCGAGCAGCTCGTCGAGGAACGGAGGCAGGTCGAGCTCCAGCGCGCCTACTGGGCGGCGGACGCCCGTGTGCAGGAGGTCACCGACGCTCTGCCGTCCTCCCAGGAGATCCTGGAAGGGTTCATGACGGACGAACAGCGGGCCGAGCTCGCGCAGGTGCGGGAGGCCCGCCTGCAGGCACTCGAGGCGCTCAACAAGCACCCGTGGTGGGCGGAGCAGCGGGACCGGCACGCGGCGTGGATGGCGCTACAGAAAGCCGCCAAGGCCTGACCGGGCGGCGTGCCCCGCGCTGGTGGCCAGGGCACGCCCACCGGGTTCAGGGGATGTAAATGGTGAAGTAGTAGCCGAGCGGTCGGTACTGGTCTTCGTACCGCCGACAGGCACCGAGTCCAGTGAAATCGCCATGTTCATAGGCGTCCTGGAAGCCGACCCGGCAGGCAGCCATGGTCTCGTAGCGACGGGACCAATACCAGTCTGGCGGCAGCGGAGAGAAGGCGTGGCTCTGGGCCGAGGCACCAGCCTGGTGGACGGACGCAGAGGCGGAGGCGGAGGCGGCGCCGGACAGAACGGCGGCGCCCAGCGCCGTCGCGAGTAGCGCGGCGGATAGTCGACGGATCTTCACGGTGACTCCTTATGGCTGGGTAGGAGAACACCCCCAGATGAGCACCGATCGGTGGGGGTGGGGAGCTACCGGTTTCCCATATTTCGGCTGCATGGTCGGCTTTGGGTGGATGTTGCGCCTGGCCTGAACAGCAGGAAGCCCCGCTCGCGGGGCGCTTTCGTGCTGTCTGGCCCGGCCCGCTTAGGGCTTGCAGATAAATAACCCGTAGCTTTCGAGGGTATCGCTCGTTGGTGTGGTATGGGCGTAGCAGCTGAGACGGTGGCATTGCTGGCAGCGA